>NZ_JASATU010000005.1:0-5384 GCF_032906605.1 Leptothoe sp. LEGE 181152 | reverse complement strand
GCTATTTGACACCCAGCGAATTTGAGGAAAAGTGGAGGAAGGAATTGTAGGATGTCTCAGATTGATACATGTCAGTCTAGACTTGCTATCATCTGATTTTACTGTCCAAATTCAGGGGTTCACTTCAGTTATCTGCAGCGGGTGATGGGGATCGTTGGACTACCTCAGTTAAACCTTCAGGTGCTTATCCAGAGGACATTTGCGAGAAAACTGCACCTAATCAGTAGGCTATGCTCTATCTCGAACTAGTTTTTTGCCAGCCTCCAAATCGCCATCGCAAAAATAGAAATGAACTCAGTAGCAGAGTAAATAGGATTGCGGCGCTCCATCCACCAAAGATACCTACTCCTAATTGTGGCAGAAAATCAACCAGCCCTTCTCCTTGCTCAAATGTCAGGATATGAGTGAGTGGCACAAAGCCCAACCAACTCAATAGAACAGCAAACAGACTCGGCACCTTGACGTCGCCGGTACCTTGAAGGCAAAAGGCGCTGCCAATATTCAATGCATTAAAAGCGTTGTAGACAACGGCTAGCCAGAGTAATGTCTGGCTCAGTTGAATAACGGCTTCAACGTGGGCATCAGTCGTCGTGACGAATAGGGGTACTAGCCACTGCCCGTTAAAGGCAAGTAAGACATTCACTGAAATCGAGTACAGCACACATAAGGCGATCGCTATATTGCCTAATCGCTTTGCCCAGCGGCGATTACCTGCTCCAATTGACTGTCCGACCAAGGTTGTTCCTGCCTGCGCGATACCTAGCGTTGGCATGTAGGCCGTCGAGGTCAGCATCATGACAACCTGGGTAGCAGCCCCTGGTACGACACCAAGCTTGACCTGCATGATTTGAAAGAAGGCAATCCCGGTTAAATCGGCGGTCATAAGAAACCCGAGTGGAAGACCTACCGCAAAAAGATAGCGAATCGCTTGCCACTGGGGCTTCCAAATCCGATGAGATTGGAAGTCTTGACGAATCTCACGGCTGAGAAAAACCCAGAGAAAAAGCACCATGCCAGCCATGAGCGAAAGGGTTGTCGCCCATGCGGCCCCAGCCATTCCCATTCCCAACTGAAACATCAAGCTCTCATTCAAAACCACGTTGAGGAGGGCAATGGCGATCGATACCCACAGCGTAATCGTAGTTCTACCAACGCCATTGAAGAAGGCGGTCAATCCTAAATTTATAATTGCGATTGTCAAGCCCAAGAGACGGGGTATCCAGTAGTCGATGGCTAGCTGCTCAACGACTGGAGAGAATTGAAACAGCTTAAGCAACTCAACTCCTGAAATAGCCAGTAGAACGAACAGTGGGGTGAGCAAGAGTGCACCCCAAAATCCGGCCCCAACCGCTTGGGCGGCCTGGTGATATTTACCCTCTCCATAGGCTTGAGCCACTAAAGTTTGTACATACATGCCGACCCCACCAAACAGGACGAACAGTACCAGGATAAGAAAGTACAGCGCCCCCATTGCAGCGATCGCATCGGTCGAGAGGCGTCCAATAAACCAAGAGTCTGTAAGGTTCAGAACAGCTTGAACCCCGTTACTGAGAAACAGTGGAAACGCAAGAAGCAAAATGCCTCGATAATCCACACGACGTTTGCCTCGCCAGTCAACTTTTGCGACAGGGAGGAGTGATTCCGTTTGATAAGCCATCGTAAAGCCCGCCTTTCCCTTGTCGCTACCAAGTTGTTGTCATCTGGCGAATTAAGTCATGAGTTTTAGCTAGAGACTGCCGACGAGAATCTTCTCTTTCGTTTGAGTTTGCAGCACGAATAAACGTGATGTCGCTCACGCCAATAAGTCCCAAAACCGCACGTAGATAAGGTTCTTGGAAACCATAGCTGACGAGGTCCGTGCCAGCGGCATAGCTACTTCCTCTCTCTCTTAGGCTAGAGTCGCGATGCAAAATATGTGACATGTGCAACTCGTTCCTTGAACGATATTTCAGCAGATACCTAGGAGTATGCAGTGGGTTAAGTCTTGATATCTTGCAGCTTTCTCCGATTTTTTGCACATTCTCACTAATGGTTGATAACGATTTTGGGGTCACTTCAGTCTCTACACAATCGCGTTATTTACCCTGTTCCTTGGACCTCTAGGTTTCGTTGTGTTGTGCCAACTTACCTGGGAATCCAGGCCTTCTATGACGTTTCTGTACCCTTCGGGAAGTCTTACGCCTACGTCGGCTCGCAGATTTGCCGTTGGCTTCCTTCAGCCCCTCCCTCGCGAGAGCGCCCTTGCCTTAAGCTAGTAGTACTCGTCTCTCGGCTCCTATGACTTTCGAGCATTTGGGCGGGCCTCCTACAGGGGACTTTCACCCCATTAGTTCACGCCCATGCCGAGCGTACACAACCGTTTGCAGCGGACAATATGGAAATCCTGGGGTAGCATAAAGGTTGATTGTTGCCGCTGAACACGACCGTTAGACCGCTAGACCTCAGTGGTGACGGTGGCTTAAAAGCTATCTGTGAGTGTTTAAAGTTAAGTCAGTTTAGACTTTTGCTGAGATGGTGTTGTGAGATGAGAGTATTAATCACTGGCTTTGAGCCAAATGATGATGGGTTGAATGCGTCAGAGTCAGTTGTGGTTTCGCTGCGTGATAATCCCACTCAAGAGCTTAGTCAGTACCTTCATTACATTGATTTCAAGATTATGCCTGGTAATACCAACGGTCTTAGGCAGGTAGTCGATGAAACCCTCAAAGTCGTCTCGCCTGATCTTTGCATTGGGATTGGTCAAGCACGAGGCTACAACCGGATAGCTCTTGAACGAATGGCAAAGAATTTAAGATATTTTGTGACATTGGACAGAGCAGGTAATGCACCAAAAGGTGAGAAGGTTGTCCCAAATGCTCCCATAGCTTACTGGAATTCTTTGCTAGAGCAAGATAGTTTAGTTTCCTTGCTAGAAAGCCGCAATATTCCAGCTAGAATTTCCAATGATTGTGGAACTCATTTATGCAATCAGATTTTTTATCACTTTCTTCATTGGAGGGAAACTCGTAAATCTGACATGAAAGTTGGTTTTGTCCACATTCCAGTACTGCCAGAGCAGGTCATAAAGTATTGGGCAGAGTCACCATTTATGCCAATGGAGATGACCCGTCAAGCTCTCTCGCTAATTATCAGTAGACAAATACAGATGATTAATCCAAAACTAAGCGCGGTCTAACAACCCGGTTGGAGCGAGCTAACAAAGCTGGTCGGTGCTGTAGCAAAGGTTTTTGCAGCCGTTCAACCGGAAAGTTATACAATGCTGCCGACCATCACTGAACTCCTACAGTGTGCCATTACAGAAATATTAAAGTGATCTGACAAGCAACAGACTGAGAGTGCAGTTTGGCTCTAAGCTGGAAAACAAAACGAATTGGCATCTCGCAGCTTCTTGGTTAACTACTCGCAACTTGAGTTTTCATTCGCTATAATCGGAAAAATCTAAATAAACCTTGACCACATCCAGACCTAGTCGTTTGACCTACGGGAAAAACTTAAGTTTTCAAACTAGATGTGGTCTAACCCCAACAAAGGCATTGATGGGAAAGAGTAATTTTTGTGTCGGTGTAGAGCGAGTCAGGGATGGTGTGAGCCTGACCATACGGCAAAAATGAATATCCTCCCTGAGCCGCCCTCCAAAAGAAGGATCGCTCGCGATCGCATTCGAGTAGACAGGGCCGTGGCCTGCACGTTATAGCAGGAGGCTCTTCCCATTTGGGAGTAGCTGCAAAGACCGACGTTGCAAAGCGTTGGCAAAATTGGGTGGTACCGCGCTCACCTCAGCGCCCCAATGTGGAGGAATAAGGTTGGCAATTGCCAACCTTATAACAGCTCTATACCCACAGGGAGTGCGGTAATCATGTTTCGCGATGTTGAAAAAACGCCTAGTTTCTCCAGCCTGGAGCAGACGGTTATAGCTTTTTGGAAAGCGCACCATATCTTCCAAAAGTCGGTAGATAAACCAGCCCCCCAAAGTAATTTCGTATTTTACGAAGGCCCACCCACCGCCAATGGTAAACCGGGTGTGCACCATGTCATTTCTCGGGCCTATAAAGACCTGTTTGTCCGCTACAAAACCATGCAAGGTCATCGCGTTGTTCGCAAGGGCGGGTGGGATACCCACGGCCTGCCGGTGGAGCTAGAAGTCGAGAAGCGCCTAGGGTTTACTAAAAAATCAGACATTGAAGCCTTTGGCATCGCCAAGTTTAATCAACTTTGCAAGGCGTCTGTATTCGAGCGCATTCAAGATTGGCAGGCCATGACCGAACGGATTGGCTACTGGCTAGATCTTGAAAATGCCTATGTCACCTACGAGAATACTTATATTGAGTCTTGCTGGTGGCTGATGAAGTCGCTGTGGGATCGGGATCTGCTGTTTGAAGATTATCGAGCCACCTGGCATTGTCCACGCAACAACACCAGTCTCTCGGATCATGAGGTAGCCCAGGGATATCGAGACGCTGAAGATCCCTCGGTTTATCCGAAATTTCCGGTTAAAACCCGTCAGCTCATAGAGCGGGGCTGGTTAGATGAGGAAGATAGCCAGCAATCGGTCTATTTGCTGGCGTGGACCACAACCCCCTGGACACTAGCGGCGAATGTTGCGATCGCAATCAACCCCAATGCAATCTATGGCCTATTTGAAGCCTCAACCCAGCATGGCGAGGAGACCCAAAAAGATTTCTACCTTTTGGCGCAGGATCTAGCAGATCAAGTCTTTGGTGAAGGAAACTACCGTACCCTCAAAACCTTTTCAGGGGAATCTTTGGTGGGTCTGGATTATACCCCGATCTTGCAAGGGCGAGTCCCCGACGGAGAAGACCTCACCAATGCGTTTCGAGTCTGGGGTGACGATAGCGTCATGATCGATGAAGGCACTGGGGTACTACACATTGCCCCGGCTTACGGTGACCTGGACCTGGGTCGTAAATATCAGCTGCCCATGCTGTTTTCAGTTGATCTGCTGGGGCACGTCTATCCAGAGGTAAAACTGCCAGCGGCCCCGGCGGGTGACGGTCCCTACACCGGCAAATTTTTCAAAGACGCGGATCGGCTGATCAGCCAGGATTTGCTGGCCCACAATCTGTTATATAGGGCAGCGACGCTGACCCATACCTACCCGTTTAACTATCGGGACAATACGCCCCTGATCAACTACGCGAAAAAGAGCTGGTATCTGCGGACTACGGCAGTTAAACAACAGCTGCTGGACAACAATAACAAAATCAACTGGCACCCAGACTATATCCGGGCAGGTCGTTTTGGTGACTGGTTGAGAAACAATGTTGACTGGGCCTTGTCTCGTGAACGATATTGGGGAGCTCCCTTGCCGATTTGGGTGAGCGAAGATGAGAGCGAGCAAATCTGTGTCGGCAGCGTCCAAGAGT
>NZ_JASATU010000004.1:0-269777 GCF_032906605.1 Leptothoe sp. LEGE 181152 | reverse complement strand
CTCACAGGGGTACTTAATTGAAATTCTAATCAATGCAGCGGATTCTCTGGTCAGACCTTGGATACGGGGGCTGGAAACCCTTCTCTCCTCAGAGCAAGTCGCCATTAATTTGGGCAAAACTTAGGTAATTAGTGCGTTTTGCTTAACATCTAAAGTTGTACAACGTGTTAAAACGTATTGCAAGTTACAGATACAAAAAACTTTGATGTGGCGTACTGATCCCCTGACATTATGAAGCGTTAATTCTGGGGTTATTATCTTGTGCTACCCCAGTCAGTTTACGTAGTGATGTGCATGCTGGTCCAGCTAGGGGAGCATGCAATTGCAAGTGGTTGAGAGCTTACTGGGTAAGATTAGAGGCGTAGGTTGGTAGCTCAGTACCCTGGTAGATAAGAGAGATCGCAACTGCCAAAAATAAAATATAGCTTGGCGCACATAATTCAAAACATCAGTTGTTGCTGAAAGCTTAAATGGCAACAGCTATGTACGCAACAAACGGCTGCATGCATACATGCAGCCGTTTGCCATACTACCCCTACAGTAAAACTTAGTGCTGGTACCTCCTGGCAGCAGATTCTCTCTCGTTACACAGCATCCGATAGAGCCTTCTCATCCTGCATTTATCTTATTGAGGTAGGTTCTCGGGCTTGACATTAATTGTTCTAACTGCGCCATTCCTTTTCACTTCAAGGGTGAGTTGCTGACCTACCTTGCCATTGCTGACGATCCGTTGTACCTCTGCCGATTCGTCTACAGCCTGCCCGTCAATCGCCGTAATCACATCTCCAGCCCTTAAACCACTGCTGGCTGCGGGGGAATCTGACAGTACCCGAGCAATCAAGATACCGGTGTCTTCTTCTACGGTTAGACCACTATTGGGATTAGCATTAATATCCTCTTTCACATCTGGACTCAGGGTAATCATCTGAATACCCAAAAATGGATGCTGGACCTCGCCAGTGTCAGCGAGTTCCGTCGCAATCCGTTCCACCATGTTGATGGGGATGGCAAACCCTAATCCCTGGGCACCGTTGATGATAGCTGTATTCACACCGATGACTTCGCCTTGTTGGTTTAGCAAAGGACCACCAGAATTTCCTGGATTAATCGCTGTGTCGGTCTGGATAAACTCCACCCGTTTATCCGGTACACCCACCTGATTGCTAGAACGACCGACAGCGCTGACAATGCCCACTGTGACCGTGTTATCCAGGCCCAGGGGGTTGCCGATGGCAATGGACCATTCCCCTGGTTGCAGCTGGTCTGAGTTACCCAGGGGGACAGTAGGCAGATTGCGTTCATCGACCTTAATCACTGCAATGTCAGTTACAGGGTCACTACCCAGCACTCGACCATCCAAAATGCGACCATCTTTCAAGGTGACGGTCACTGTATCAGCGCCATCGACCACATGGGCATTGGTAATAATTTTGCCGTCATCGCTGATGATAAAGCCTGATCCCAGACCGCGTTCGGTGCGTTCTTGACTTCCCTGAGGCAAACGTCCCCCAAAGAATTGACGAAATGTAGGATCATTAAAAACATCTGGAATCCTTTGACTGACGGTGCGTGATGCATCGATACGCACGACGGCAGGGCCGACGTCAGTGACAACATCGGTAATAAAGTTAGGGTTTGCCGTTGGGGCAATGGCTGGCGTTGCAGGAGCTGTCTGGGCAACGGCAACTTGATTTTCTTGCCGCAGCGGTGACTCTGGTGACCAGGCCAAGAAGCTACCGGCAGTTGCTATGCCAGCTCCCATCACGAGACTGCTGAGGACTTGCCAGGAGCGGGACGGGTTAGGTGTATGAGGATGCGAATGGGACATGGTTGGGACACGTTTGATTCAGTTGTCCACAGCTTAAATAGTCGATGTGACATTCTTGTGACATCGGGTTGTCAATATCGTGTTGGCTGAACGAAGCCGAAGCCAATACCTCATCGATACCGCTGAGCCTTAATATCTTCAACTGCATCTCTAATGGCTGTTTCCACATTAAGCCAGGCTTCATCGCGATCAGACCATGAGGTAATGGGTTTTGCATTGGTAGGGAATGCCTGGAGGTCGCTAAAGGGTGTATTTTTCCAGTCGGCAGGGCGCAGAATAATAGGAATCACCCTGGCTTTGCCAGCCTGGTGATGTTCCATGGCTTGCTTGAGTTCAATTTCGTAGCAGTAGTCTGAGGCGATAAAATCAGCGCTAATCAATAAATAGAATAATGTCTGCTCTTTTTAGATTGTCGTCAATTTCTTTGGCCCAGTCTGTACCGGCAACAATGCAGCGATCATGCCAGGGTTGAATGAGCTTTTGACGTTGGAGGATTTTTAGATGAGTGTCCAGTTGATTGCGTAGGGTTTCGTCTTTGTGGGAATAACTGTAGAACAGTTTTAGAGCTTGGTTGCGACGTTCTATGTCTGAAAGTCTCTGGCGGCTGCCTTCGATATCTACGCCGTTGAGTAAGTCTTGAACATTGAGGTCAATGAGTTCGTCACCAACTACTTCCTCAAAAGATTGTCTACCCTTACTTTCTCGTATCAGCAGGTCTTTGTAACTAACGGTAATGTTGGGATAGCCAGGGACAGGTACCAGTTCTTTGGGGGTGAACTTAAAGTTGCTGTGGATGCGGTCAAAGTCAGACCGGATAATGGCTAGTAGGCGACGACGACTGGATAGGGGACCGTTGACGCTGATGCTGACGGATTTGGCTTGGGGGTCTGCTTTAACTAAGGCTTGATTACCTTCGAAGTTGAGGATAACGCCTGTGCGCCAGCGGAGTTGATGGTCGCTTAGTACATGGGTGCGGACGATAAAGCGGGGGAGCAAGCCCTCTGGCAAAATCGGGTACTCGTAGCGAAAATTCAGACAGTCAGGCAGTTCAAACTCTGAGGCTGCTTCGGGTTGTTGTTTGTCCAGCAGGTCTGGGATGAGATAGCGCTTGTCATCCTCCTGGAAGGGAAAGCATAGCTCAAACTTACGCATTAGACCTAAAAGGAAGTCGTGGCGTTCTAATGGATAGTCTTTGGGATCTAATAGTCTATTGAGATAATCAATCTCTAGCTCACCGTTGGCTTCGGTAAGTTCATGGTCATTAAGGAGTTTATAAATACCGTTGGTAACCCAGTGGGGATTGAGGACATGGGTGTCACGGAGACGGCTATCTTTTCTGTAGTTAAGGGCAATACCGAGGCTATGGAGATGGACTGCTAGCGAATTCTGAGCACTCGGATCAGGTTCTCCATCTGTTTGACAAATTTCTCGGTACTTTTCGAAAGAGATGTAGTTTGCAGCCATATCTGACAGGCGTTTTTTGATCTCAAACCAACTGCCAGGGAATGGGGCTCGCAGATGTTCTAGTCGGTCTGTTTCTCTTTCGATAGCTGCTTGTAGGGTATCAATGCCAATTTCGGTGTCGCAGTCGGTTTGAATAAACTCTCGAACGTTAGGAAACTTTTGCTGTAGGGCGCGGCGATTGACATCAAAGGGGTGTTCTGCAACTTTATTGAGCACAACAAGAACAGGTGAGTCACCTCCGAAACTTTCGATGAGTTCTAGCCAGTATTCGGCATCGGCATCTTCATGACCTTGACGACCGTTGAGTACCAGTAAATAAAGGCTACGTTCGGTCAGAAAGAATTGGTGGGTGGAGTGCATGATCTCTTGGCCACCAAAGTCCCAGACATGGAGGATGATATCTTCGCTTTGGTTTAGTTGTAGTGGCCATTGGGTAATGTTAATGCCCTCCGTTTTTTGGGAGTTTGAATCAAATGTGTTGTGAATTAGACGGTTGACTAGCGAGGTTTTACCCACAGCGCCAAAGCCTACAAGAATCAGTTTTGCTTCGTTGAGAGGTTGGCGATCGGTCTGTATGCGGAAGTAATAGTTGAGAATGTCCGCTGGTTTGCTAGGTGTGGCCCCAGAATTAACCTCTTGCCAAGTTGATCCAAGAATTTCTGCAGAAATTCCTAATTGCTCATTTTCATGCAGAAAAAGTTTTGTTAGATTGGTTAGCTGATCTAGTTCTTTCGGAATTGAAGTAAGTTGATTTTCAGAGAGGCTAAGCAGTGTGAGGTTATTGAGCTGGCTAAGTTCTTTTGGAATTGAAGTAAGTTGATTTTCATCGAGATGAAGTTCTGTAAGGCTATTGAGCTGGCCAAGTTCTTTTGGAATTGAAGTGAGCTGATTGCCGAAGAGGTAGAGGTCTGTAAGGTTATTGAGCTGGCCAAGTTCTCTTGGAATTGAAGTAAGTTGATTATCATCGAGGACAACCTGTATTAGGTTATTAAGCTTATATAGCCTTTTGGGGATGGAGATAAGTTGATTTTTTCCAAGGTTGAGGAATTCCAGGTTGTTGAGCTGGCTAAGTTCTTTCGGAATTGAAGTAAGTTGATTTCGGAAGAGGTCAAGGTTTGTGAGGTTGTTCAACTGCCCGAGTTCTTTGGGAATCGAGGTGAGTTGATTTTGGGAGAGGGAAAGGTATGTGAGGTTGTTGAGCTGCCCGAGTTCTTGGGGGACTGAGGTGAGTTGATTTTGGGACAGGTCAAGCTGTATGAGCTGATTTAGCTGATATAGTTCTTTAGGGACTGAGGTGAGTTCTAAATCTGATAGGCTCAGTTCTGTCGCTTTACTTTTAATAGCCTCTTGAATGCGTCTTTTGGCCTCAGCTAATCCGTCTTTCTGTGACATTTTTTCAGCAGTAACTATGTCTTCTGGTATTACTGCCAATATCTGAGCAATGGCTGTCAGGCTTGCCTCACTTACCTGTTTGCTCCGCTCCGGGTGAAATAACCGACTCACCGTATCTGCACTCACGCCAGCTAGCTTTGCAGCCATTGCAAAGCTCAGGTTCAGTTCAGCTTTAGCAGCTTCTAGCTTTTGTAAGCCTTCAGGGCTGGCAAGAAAACTGCGCGGTTTTGACGACATAAACGGCATTTGGTCGGTATCGTTACCAAGATACTCGGCGTAGCCCCAGGCTGCCAGGTATCCCTAATATTTTTAATGGGCGGTGTGTGATGTAGCTCTACCAACTGAAACGATCAAACAGCGCGTGTTACATACCTGACAAACTACTGCCAATCAACAAGTTTAAGATTTGGTACCCTTACAAACTCTCTGGTATTGTGAGTCACTAAAGTCAATTCGTTTGCTAATGCAGTTGCAGCAATTTGCAAATCATAGGCCCCTATAGGAGTTCCTTTATCCTGTAAGTCAGCACGAACAGCACCACAGATTGCAGCTGCCTTGCCATCAAAGGGTAAACTTGCAAACTCAGCAAATAGTATTCTTAAGTTTGCCAGGTTATTAGTTTTACGCTTACTCCTGTAAGCACCGTAATATAGTTCAAACTTAACCACATCACAGATGCATACATCATCAGGAGATTGCGCAAACAAATTTTCATAAACTAATTGACTGCTGCGATTAAGATACGCAATACAGGTGTTGGTATCCAAAAGGTAGAGCATCATTTCTATCGCTTCAAAGCAGAGGCTCACGCTCTGGCTGATTACCTTGTGGTGCCCTCACTAAAGGCTCTCCTTGCCACGCACCAAACAGATCCAGAAACTTTTGCGACCACTGACGCTTTTGCGTGACCTGAACCGGTTGATAAACAATCAGAATCTCAACCTCTTCATTATGATGATCTGGTAGTTGAACCTGTAACAAACCGGATTCATTAACATGGGATCTCAAACGAATCGTTTTCATGTAGGGTTCCCTCCATTCTGACTGTCGCCATTGGCCTACATCCATTGTAGACGTAGCATTCACTAACTGTGAATGCTGAAAATCACCGAAGCCACCGCACATGTGATTGTAAATCTGTAGTCGCTGCCATTAAAGGTTCTCTGGATAATTAATCGATTGGGTTGATATCGGATAATAGCTGAAACGATCGAACAGGGCTCGTGCAGATACCGTTGGCTGAGCGGAGTCGAAGCCAACATCCCCTTCGACTCCGCTCAGGGACCGTTTACCCATAGGAACGCTACTTCTTGCCAAATCTCTTCCATTGCCCCGGCGGCGGCAATAAAAACTCATATGATCCAGCTGCACTTCCCGGTTTTGCCGCTAGCACAATATCAAACGACAACGAAATCCGCTCTCCCTCCGTATGATTCATCGTCACCCCATGACGCTGCTTTGAAGGAAACAAAATCAACCGCCCCTCCACAGGCACATACATCGCCTGATCCTGGTTTAAATCATTCCAATCCACAATGATGTTTGTGTTCTCACTACCTAACCCAGGGCTCACCTCATTGGGCCGCATATCATCAAAAAACACCAGGCTGCCCGCCTCATCACTACCTGAATTCGGCACCGATACATAATACACAGCACTAATGTGGGATGTATTATGACAATGGGAACCCACTTCTTGTTGCTGGCGAGAAACCACAGGCCAGGCCCGCTGAATATAGAGATCAATTTGATTTAGATCCACACCCAGCGCTTTCAGATATCTCTGCACATGCACTTCTACCTGACCCACAATCCAAATAAACCGAGGGTCAGTATGGATTTGTTCTGCTCCATGCAGGTCCCCCGTCCAGGCCATCTCAGGAAATGCCTGCCGTTCGTAGCCATCTTTTTCCAACTGTAATGCTGCATCCATCAGCTGCTTTTTATGGGCTGTGGCGTCTGGTAGATCTTCATAGTAAACAGCGAGGGGAAACCAGGTATCAACGGGCATTTTTTAGCTTCGAGGGTAAAGGTATCCGGATTGAGTAGCTTATCAGACTTCAGCTTTGACCGGAGGTTTGATGAAGAGTGAAGGGTGAAGAGTGCCTCTTTATCAGTTCTGTAGGCGTTCCTTGAGTGGAGTCAAAAGGATGTATCGGCTGGGTTTTAGCTTCGACTTCGCTCAGCTAGCGGGAGATGTGGGACAGTTACACCTACTCTTTACCCCCTTTACTATTACTCCCTTTACTCATCACTCACTACTTGCCCATCTCCTGCAATCCACTCCTGCAATAAATGCCAGCAAGGCAGAAAATGCTGAGCCAATACCGCATCCATCTGCCAGAAATGACTATAGCCGTCGCCGGAACAATGGCAGCCAATAAAAATCATTAACAGATCGTGATAGAGCGGTTGCTCAGCAGACTCATCGGCTAGGGATGTGGTGACATCGCGACAGGCATCGACACATAGATGGTTGATTGTATTTTGTAGGTAGACCAGGTTTGTGGCAGCCTGGCAAAAGATCCCTTCGCTTGATTTGAGAGAGGATAAATAGTGCTGACGATAGTTGTCTAAAAAGATCTCATGGAGACGACTTAGTTTTTGTTTTAGATGGGTGCGTAACTCTAAAGAAAAAGATTTGATGCCCTGATGTTTCCAGTTAGAGAGAATATCCTGTTCTAAGGAGGATGTTTCCAGTGCAGAAATGTTGATTTTCATCAAAGGGTTGATCACTCTGATGAATAAGAAATCGAGATCGATTAGGCTCAGATCTAATTTGACGGGAGTTGTCTTAAATGCCGATGAGCTAGGCAGTTCATCGCTTGCATGGGGATTGCACCAGATAAATTTAAACTCAGCTACATCCGCCATCATTTCCCCAATCAAATGGGTGAATACCAGACCTAATCGTTGGCGTACCTCACCATGGAAAAAGGCATGGGCCTTGTTCTCATTTAAGGTGACTTCATCTGCCACTGGGGAGAATAGCTCTCGGCAAGTGACTGGGCCACTGTCTGTATAGGCTGTTTCTCCGGCTCGTAAAGGTTCATCACAATGGGCCAAACTGGCATAGTCTGCTTCAAACTGGGTCATCATTAGCTGCCAGTAATGGCCCCAAATGTCATGGATAAGAAAGGCTTCGGCTTTTGCGGTGGGTAGAACACTGACCGAGCTGGATAACGCTTCGATAACGTGGTCTATAGATTCTCCTAGTTGTTGGGCAATGGGAATAGCCCAGGCAATATCTATGTTTTGAGGCTGACAGGGGCCAAACGTGGGAAAGCGCCGAAATTGATCAAAGCTGAAGCTTTGCATTCTCTCAAATAGCTCAGAAAGACGTTGTTGCTCTGCTGTAGGGATTTCAGCCCAGACTTCAGCCTGATCGGTGGGCAGACAAAAGTAAATCTGCAGAGGTGTGTAGATGATGTCAACAATGTTGGCTGGCAGTGTAATGCCAAAGAGATGCTTGAAAAGCACTGTAGCTTGGATACGACTGAGCTGAATCGAGGCTGCACCATTGATGCTGGCGAGACCCACACTGTGTAATACGGTTTGAATAGTGGCAGCTTGGTCTTTAATGCGCTGATCGATCTGCTTTAATGTGTCTTTTAGTTCTTGTTGCTCTTGTTCAGATAATTGAAAGTGTTGGCATAGGCCAAGGGTAGCTGCCTCTGATTCTAGAGCAGGAGGAATCTTATCTGGAGTTTGCTTGCTCAACGTGGGGGAAGATAATGTCCCTTGCCATTGGTGCCCAGCGAGTTGGCAATAGCGTTTGCTCAACAAAGCTGCTCGGACAAATGACTGCCGTACAGCTGTGGGAATAGTCTCAATGGCTTGTACCTGGTGCTGAACGGTATGCCGACGCAGGATGGCTAATTCGTTATGTAAACTCTTGAGTCGCTGTTGTTGTCGTTGGTGAAAGGTGTCGTTGGAGAAATCTCCACTTTTTCGTAAACAGCGGGCAATCTCT
The DNA here is from genome assembly GCF_032906605.1 of Leptothoe sp. LEGE 181152. Taxonomy (NCBI): domain Bacteria; kingdom Bacillati; phylum Cyanobacteriota; class Cyanophyceae; order Nodosilineales; family Cymatolegaceae; genus Leptothoe; species Leptothoe sp. LEGE 181152. The sequence continues at coordinate 261,120 of NZ_JASATU010000004.1, read as the reverse complement.
AGTGCTTCTGTTAATAATGCTTGATGGGTTTCGACCAGTGGTTCGAGGTGCATGGGTTTAACGGTAGACGGTGCTGACTACCGACTCCTGATTTTTTAAAGAATCAAAATTGCTATTGATTAATACGGACTAACCGAATTTCTGTGCGCTGGTTACGTGAGTCGTTGGCTGGGACTCCTGACAGCGGCTCGCTAAAGCCTTTCCCTTCGGCCAAAATATTGTGATTTACGGCTTGATTCTTTAAATACTGCACGACAGCTTCGGCTCGCTGCTGGCTGAGGCGCTGGTTGAGTGTGGCACTGCCGGTTTGTGATGTGTGGCCAATGACTCGAATGGCAACCGTTTCGGTATTAAATTCGTTGATTTCAACGGCTAGTTGGGCTAGGGTTTGCTGGCCTTCGGTTGCGATCGCAGCCGACCCTACTCCAAACTTGACCTCACCCCTCACTTCCAAATCACCAATGGGTTGAGAGCTTTGAATGGTCTCAGGTGTCAACTGCTGCGCCTGGGGCTGCTGGGTATTGGTTTCCCCAGTGAGGAATGTGGCTAATTCCGGATCGTCAGCTTTGACCAGTTCGATCAACGACTGGGTATTGGCTACGGCCTCAGCAATAAAGCGATCGCTATAGAGTTCATTCGCTAAAGGGACCTGGGGCAGCTGACCCGATAGCACCAGAATGGCGGCTGTTGCCTCAATCCGCTTTGACAGAATGCCATCCTCCATCCAGCGTCCAGCTTCCACTGAGGTAAAGAAATCAATACCGTCAATCACTAAATCAGCCTGGGATGCTGATAAATTACCATCGGTTTGAATCAGAGTTTTTAATTGACTGTTATCTCGGGCTGACTGATCCATCCATCGATAGTAGGTAGATAGAAAATCTGTGAGCTTTTCTTCGTCTTCCTGGATGAGATCATCCGAAGCCACAATCACATCCAAAATGGCATTGGGCGCATCTTCACTGGAGAGCACAATTGTGTGACCTTGCTCACGGGCCTGGCTCACAAAGGGTTCCCAGAGGACAGCAACAGCAATATTTTGATTGGGATCTTGGAGTTCTTGCCAGGCTTCAGAGGCTTCTGCCACTTTCAGCTGATTGAAGTCCGACAGATTAAATCCGTCAAACCGAATGTCGAGCACTTGCGCCAAAAACTCGCTAGGGGTATCCGCTGCGTAAGCCAAACTCAGAGGCTGACCCTGGGCGATTAGCTGACTGAGATCATTGAGGGATTTTAATTGTGAATACTTTGGTGTATTTAGCACGACTGCATCGGCACCCACAGTCCGATCAATCAGACCAACAATCTTTCCTTCTGGCTGATGCTTCAGGTATTGATCCAAGGTGGTGACAATGAGATCGGCACTGTCTTTTTCTAGACGAGTTGCTCGTTCACCCTGGTCAAATTCATTTTCGAAGCGTATAGATATACCTGATTTTTCCAGCTCTTCATTAAACTCCGGAGATCGAAACGTGCTGTAGCCACTGAAGGTGTCTCCTAGAATGAGCAGTTCGTCTGGGTCACTACTGATCACTGACAAAGGTTTGTTTGCAAATGAAAATAGCGTGTCTTTTAGACTCCAAAAGCCTAAAGAAATCGCAATAATACCCAAAATATAGACAATTGGTGGGGGTCCACCTGCACGATTTGACACTAAGACTACCTCCAGTAATTTCTCCTAAAGTACCTACAACCCATGTCACTTTTGGTCAGCATGGTACTTAAATTCCTGTATGGTCTTATGTTATTTAACCCTAACGTTAGGGTGACCATAACGCCGGTTATGATTTCTGATTTTTCAATTGAGCAGCTCGTTCTTCACAAAATATGAAAGTGATGACGGAGAGACGTGGAAGGCAACGTCTCTCCCTTCCAAGATTGGAATCTGGTACTTTTGTTTCCTAGGTGTTTTCTCTAGGTGTTTGTTGACGTTGTTTGAGCTGCTGCAGACGTCTCTGAATTTCTTTCTGTTGAGCAACTGGATCAATGTCTGCCATCGCTTGCTCTGTTGGGTTGACCGACAGTTCTACAAAGGCACGTTTTTCTAAGTAACGGGTGTGGACGGAATTTTTGGCGGCCTCAAACTGAGCACGGGCAGAAGCCATATCTTGTTCGTTATGGGTTTCTGCAATTGCCGCGAGTGCTTCATTCACCTCAGTTAAATTTTTCAGGGCTTGTAGATCGCTCTTGTAGCGTTCTAGCCGCGCTCGCTCCTGGCGTAATTTGGCTAGGGATGTGTTGACTAATGTTTCGGCTTGTTCAACCTGGGCTTCAACTTTAGGTAAAAGCTGCTCCAGATGAATAGCTGAAGCGATAGCGGCCTCGGCGTCATCATGCCGTCCTTCTTTTTCGGCATTCAGTGCTGATTCTTCAGCCCGCTTGAGTGCGCCCACTTTATATAAGTAAATTTTTTTTTCCCGTTGGAACGTGGCGTATTGTTGGTTGGTGGCTGTAGCAAGTTGGCTGACTGACTGTTGCATTTGTTTGATGGCAGCTTCGGCGGTTGCGATCGCGTCATCATCCAAATCCGCATGACTGTCTGGCCCTGGAGCTTCTTCAGAAATTCCCCATAGCCAGTTCCATACAGCCAGGGTTGCCTTACCTCCACGCTCCCCCATCAACCAATAAACGGCCTTTTTCATGTGTCGTTACAGCGGAAATAGTACAGATACAGCGGTTGCCCTAAGTCAATGATTCAATCAAGTTATCCCATCTGAGCATGGGCCAATTAGAGCATGCTCCTATCCTAATCAATGGGATCCGCGCTATAGGAATTACTTCAGACAATTCACATATAATTCCTCACGGTTCCTGGCGATCTCGATCACACACTTAGCTCAGGTGGGCTCAGAAAACCCTTACCTAACCCTTAGAAACCCATCAACTCAGACTCAGGCATGCCCTGGATAGTAGTAATCGAAGCACAGCGCATCGCGCTTTTAATCACTAGGAGAACGTAAACCATGAAAAATCTACTTTCCACAGGTCTATCTGCTTTGATGCTCGCTGCCGTCATCGCTCCTGTTGCGCAAACTATCAATATCGCTGATGCCTTTGCTGCTCAACCTAGCATTACGCGAGCGGCTAAAACGTTGCTAACTTCGGGGCAATTTGTCACCGTTGACCAGGCCAAAGACACCACTGGCACGGCCCGTATTGTTGAAAAAGATGGCCAGCGTATTCTCGAATTTGATGGTGCGTTTGACACAGCCCGTGGTCCTGACGTACAAGTAGTGCTCTACAAAGGCGATTCTGTTCCTGTGAGCATAGATGAAGCTGATTACGTGGTCATTGGTGATCTCAAGAGTTTTGAAGGCTCCCAAGGCTATGTTCTACCCGCTGATATTAATCTTGCTGAATACGGTTCAGTTGCCATCTGGTGCGCAGAATTCAACGTTACCTTTGGCTACGCTGATATTTAAGGCTTAATCCGATATGAAAATTTTTGGCATAGGTCTGCACTAATAAGTGAATAGACAAAACTATCCATCAATCCGGACTATCTCCGTGGGAGACGCTTTGCGAACGACTCCGCTCCGCCCTCATTTCTCTAAATTAGCTGGTTGAGCGGAGTCGAAACCAATTGATTGATATCGTGTGAGTCATAATTGGACTCATTCGCCAGACTATTCAAACTCTGGTAAATCTAATGGCTTTTGGATTTGTACATCTATCGTAGGTGGCTGCGCTTGCACCAATTCCGGCTCTGGTAAATCTAACTGCTTTTGCTTTTGCACTTCTACAGCAGGTGCTTGAGCAGGCATCAATTCCTTCTGACGCTCTTCTAGTTTCAGCGGTAGCTTGACCTTCTGAGGTTTCTTCGCTTGCTTAACCTTCGGTAGGCTACGCTCCAAATCATTCAACGGTCGCGGAATCACCATGACGGCACTCAGCTCACCAATGCGCTCAGCCTCATGCATGCCCGCTTCGACGGCGATAGCTACATTAGACAGAGACCCACGAATCAAAATTGTACACAGACCTTCACCAATGGTTTCGTGAGAAATTAGCTCAATTTCAGCCGATTTCGTCATGGCATCGGCTGCCCCTACCATGGCTGGAAAACCACGGGTTTCTAATAACCCAATGGCACCACTACTCATCTGGGTTTCACCGACACCGTCCAACTCACTCAGGCGGGGCAAAATGGGTAGCACCTTCTCCATATCCGCCATTGGTCTAGGAATCAGCGATGACGATACCAATTGTCCAAATCGCTTAGCCGTTTCCACACCCGCATGCACCGCCATGCGCACATCTGCTACCCCACCCCTCACAATAGCGCTACACTGGCCACCACCCGTCTTTTCGTAGCCCACTAAATACACATCAGACGACTTGATCATGGCATCAGCAACACCGATGATGGCTGGAAAACTCGTTGTTGAAACCACACCTAAAGCTGAGTCCTTTACCCGCCGCAGTAACGACATAGCTTTATCATTGGAACTAGCGAGAGCGGAAAAGTCTACTGGCATTGTGAGTCTCAAGTAGCGTTGGAGAGCCCTTGGGTGCTTGTGGTAGTTGAGGTTATATCAACACTCTAAGGTGAAAGTTTAAATAGGGTCTGCTAAAAACGATGTCACTTACTAATCTTTTGATGGGATCTTAAAAACTTTTGTGAGAGAAATATTTTGTCTGACTTGTATAGAAAACAGCTATTTATTATCCTCTATTTTAAGAGCCTTTTTCAGATTGACCACTAGAATCGCCATTATCGAGCGGTTGTCTATGGGGAAAAAGCGCTGATAGTAAGCTATTTAGATGATCACGGCCATAGACATGAGCGTTAGGGGCAGCAGCCGCCATGGTTGATGTATTGTTCCCGCTAGATGCATTTGATGGGGCGACTGGGGGCTCGACATTAGGCACATTGACAGCCTTAGGTGACACAGATTGAGGCTGAACCGTTGACGTAGTCCTCGGCGGCATTGGCATCGAGGGTACAGGGTTGTTTTCAGCCTGAAAGTTAGGTGGCTGAAAGCTAGAAGGGGTAGACTCACCATTGTCAGGAGCCGCAGTTGTTGGTTGAGATGCCTGAGATGCCTGCGCTTCTACTAAAGAGCAAGAAGGAATAATGGTGTTGGGTGCGATCTCAGGATTAATTAGTGTGCTAGACGGTCCCACACAAGCGCCTTTACCCACATAACCGTGGCCGACAATCAACACCCCTGTCCCCAAACTTGCCCCAGCCTCAACATATACACAACCCTGCTTTGCCTGGATCACCACACCAGCACCAACACAAACACCAGGGCCAATGCGAATCGCCGCATTAGATGCAGCTCTGAAGACTACACCTGGTGCGATTGCTGCCGATGCATCAATAACAACGTCGCCGCCGCGATAGTAATGGGTATGACTCACAAAATGCAGAGGCGAGGGTTCCATCGCGACGGACTCAGATACGAAGTGTAACTACGGACGCTGAATGGTGGTTTCTAGAACGCGACACTTGGCACGGGGATCAACACCTACCAGGCGCACATAGTGACCCGAGTGTTCAGCCAACTGAGCTTTCAGAGCAGAAATTACTTCCGATGGACGATTCCCATTGATGGGAGCACCGGTTTGCCATGCACCGCTGCTGTAGCGACGCTTATCGGCATATTCCGTGCTAACGCGATAGCCCTGATTGACTAGCTGAGTTACTTGCTGGGCTAGATCCGCACTGACAGAAGCACTGCTACCGTTGCCATTGGCGCTAGCCGCTGATCGGCTGCTGCCATAGGACGTGGGTTGAGCGCTAGTAGCGTTGGAAGTCACCGGTGTCTGTCCAGGCTTTTGAATAGTAACGGCGCGACCACGCTGCTTGACTCGTGGATCAATGGCAAAGATGCGCACATAGTCATTGGTATGGGCTGCCAACACCTGCTGCACGGCAGCTACCGCCGCCGATTCGCTAGATGCAGAAACAGCAGGTGCCGTTTGCCAGATACCACTGCGATAGCGGCGCTTATCAGCAAACTCAATCCCAATTTTTTGTCCCTGAGCCAAAATGGAGCGGATTTGGGGGACTAAATCACCGCTAGTGACCGGGACAGATGCACCATTCTGGCTCGCTGTAGGGGTTGCAGCGCCATTGCTACCGGTGCTGAGGGCGACAGGCTTGCCATCGCCTCGTTGAATCGTAACAGGAGATACTCGACACTTAGCAATGGGGTCAATGCCAAACATGCGTACATACTCACCAGCATGTTCGGTCATACAAGCTTCTAAAGCCGTAATGGCTTCAGATGCATGAGTAGTTTGGATAGGACTGCAAGTCTGCCAAACACCACTGCGGTAACGGCGTCGATCGGCATGCTCAGTACCAATCTTGTAGCCCTGACGCAGCCAGGCGCTCACTTGACTAGCAATATCTCCACCCACAGGCGCACCGTTACTGGCTGGGGTAGCAGTAGGGGCAGTCCCCATAGAACGCTTATTAGCAGCGACGGGCTGGCCGTCAGGACGTTGCACAGTGATCATGCCCACACGGCGCTTCCCGACCGGGTCGATACCAAAGATACGCACATAGCTGCCCTGATGCTCAGCCATGCAGCGCTCTAGAGATGAAAGAATTTCACCTTCACGGCTAGATTGCACGATTGGGCAGCTCTGCCAAACACCACTGCGGTAGCGGCGCTTGTCGGCATACTCTGAGCCAACTTTGTAGCCCTGCGCTAAAAACTGACGAACCTGTTGAACAATTTCGGGTGCTAGTGCTTGCATAGTATCTATACCAACGTTATCGATGGTGTATGGGGTGTGTGAGCTACTCGCCGAATGGCGTGCAGAGTGAATGGAAACAGCATTTGCTGCACCATCGGGATACCTAAACGCTTTTGAAGCGCTACCTGATTGAGCTGTTTGCTCTTGGGCACGCTCACCAATGTGGGGCTCAACAATGTCTCGAACGAGTGCCAAATCCGCCTCAGTCACCCGGGGCAATGCATCTGCCTGAGCCTGGGTTGTAATTACCGAACCAGATGGAACGCATCGTCCTGGGGGCACCTCAACATCCTGAACAAGGGCGTGCATCATGACAATGACACCATCACCCAATCGAGCGTTAAAAATTGTTGATCTAAAACCAACAAAGCTGGCTTCACCTAAATAGGCAGGACCATGGATCAACGCTTTATGAGTGAGTGTGACATTTGGCGATAGCCAAACAGCATATGAATCGCCATTATCTCCTAGTACGCAACCCTTACTAAGACCGTGAATAACAACACCGTCTTGAATATCACAGTGACTACTGATGTAAAAGGGCAACCCCTCATCTGCCCGGATTGAGGTGCCAGGGGCAATCGACACTTCGGCCCCAATATAAACACCACCTACGACCTGAGAAAAAGAATGAACGAAAGCAGTAGGTTCAATGACCGGCTTAACCGATGATTGATATTGGGCTGGGGATGCTGCCATGGCTGACTTAACCATTGGCCCATATCCTCCCAGAAAAAATATTAACTAAAATCCTCACGTTTGTTGTAAAGCGAGCCAGAATCCAAACTAACGGTGTCAACAATGGCAACGACAGCTGCATCCACAGGCCTCTCGTTGTAGCCAACATGTTGGCGAGCAGCACTGCCGCGGGTAACCAAGACCCATTCTCCAGGCCCGGCACCCACAACATCGGCTGCAACTTCGTAGTCAGGAAGTAACGCACCGTCTTCACTAATAAACTGAATTAGTAAAAACTTTACGCCCGTTAAGCTCGGCTCTTTGCAAGTACTAACAACTGTGCCGCGAACCTTCCCTAGGCGCATGCCTTATCTACCATAGGGGCGAATACCACTTACGCTCTCGCGAAACTGCTCAACAGCTTCGGTATAGCGGATAGGTAGTACGAACTCTAGGTTCTCGTGAGGACGGGCAATAATGTGAGTTGACAAAGTCTGGCCACCATTAACCCGCTTGACGTTCTCAACGCCAGCAGCAACAGAAGCCTGGACTTCAGAAACATCGCCTCGAACGATAACAGTCACACGACCACTACCAATTTTTTCGTAGCCAACTAGGGTTACACGGGCTGCCTTCACCATGGCGTCGGCTGCCTCAACTACCGCTGGGAAACCCAGGGTCTCAACCATTCCTACTGCGATTGCCATCGATTTTTACCTTGGTATGCTATCTATCTGGACTTGGGTAATCGAAATCAAGAAGCCTAGGTTCTAAACTGTTCGACTGCTTCGGTGTAGCGAATGGGCAGTACAAACTCCAGGTTCTCGTGGGGGCGAGCGATGATGTGAGTTGATAGAACCTCACCACCATTTACACGCTTAGCAGACTCGATACCGGCAGCAACTGACGCCTGAACCTCAGATACGTCGCCACGAACGATAACGGTCACGCGACCGCTACCAATTTTTTCGTAGCCAACTAGGGTTACACGCGCGGCCTTAACCATCGCGTCAGCAGCTTCTACAACAGCGGGAAAACCGCGAGTCTCAATCATTCCTACGGCAATCGGCATTGTCGTAAATCTCCTAGAAAAACAGCTTTAGTTCAAGCATTTATATCTCGGCCAGATGAAATTAAGAATTCTTTTCGAATTACTTCACACAGCGAGATGTACCTTGCAAACCGTTAGTCTGCAATAACTCCATGACTACAATTCAGAATACGAGGGGGCTAGCAGTTTGACAATATAAGTCTCAATGATTGTTTCTAATGTTAAGCATTATAAAAACTGATAACCATTTGCTACGGAACGTAACTAAATAGTTGCTTCCTGTTGAAATATAAGTGATGCAGCGTGCTGGGTATTTGTGCTTATGGTATCGGCTGTAGGGTTTCTTGGATAAATTAACGCTGACATATTTCAATGGTTCTTAGCCAATCATTGAAGATTATTCATGAATCCAGAAAGGCTCTTATTGGGGTAACTCATCAGGTACCATTAAGAAATATAAGTAATCTTAAAACTAGTCATAGATTTTTATCTGGGCTAAGGGTTGCAATTGAATCCAATTTTTGAGTCTTTCACATGCCTGGTATTGTGACTATCCACACATTAGTAAGTGAGGATGATTCCGGGCAAAGCTGTGTCGAAAATTCTTGGGTTGTTAAAGTCCGAGGAGCTGACGCTGAGAGTGTTGGTAGATTGGCTCGATGCTTAGGGTGTTTTATGGTTTGCCGGTGGGCTCTTTGATGGCAATGATGCAGTCTCTGATTGAATTAGGTTGGCTGATCCCGATTTATGGGTTTTTGGGGGTGATTTTGGCGTTGCCTTGGTCTATGGGCCTAGTGCAGCGGACGGGGCCCAGGCCAGCGGTTTACATCAATATGTTTATGACCGCCCTCGCATTTGCCCATGGCACTTGTATTTTTATGGGCATTTGGAATGTGGGCTCAGTTGAGCTGCATTTTCCGTGGTTGCAGGTTGCTGATCTCTCGCTGAGTTTTGATCTAGATCTGTCGGTGCTCAACCTGGGGGCGATGGAGCTGTCGACGGGGTTGGCGTTGTTGGCTCAAATCTATGGTTTGGGATATATGGAAAAGGATTGGGCCCTAGCTCGTTTCTTTTCTCTCTTGGGATTTTTCGAAGGGGCTGTCAATGGTGTTTTACTCAGCGGTTCTTTCTTCTTGGCCTATTTCCTGCTGGAGATGCTGACGCTATCTACGTATCTGATCGTAGGTTTTTGGTATGCTCAGCCTCTGGTGGTCAAGGCAGCTAGAGATGCATTCCTCACCAAGCGGGTCGGAGACATTCTGTTGTTGATGGCAGTTCTGGGGCTGGCTAGTTGGGCTGGGGATCTCCATTACAATGAGCTGTACGAATGGGTTAAGGTTGCGGATTTGACTCCGTTGGCGGCGACATTGCTGGGCTTAGCCTTGATTGCGGGGCCTACAGGAAAATGTGCCCAGTTTCCGCTTCATCTTTGGTTGGATGAGGCGATGGAGGGACCCAGTCCGGCATCAATTCTTCGAAATTCGGTGGTGGTAACCTGCGGAGCCTATGTACTGATTAAGCTACAGCCCATTGTGATTTTGTCGCCTGTGGCGCTGACGGCTTTGATCGTGATTGGCACGACAACGGCCATTGGAGCTTCGCTAGTTGCGATCGCACAAGTCGATCTCAAGCGTGCCCTTTCTTACTCCACCAGTGCTTATATTGGTTTGGTTTTCATCGCCGTGGGGGCTGAGTGGCCTGGTGTTGCCATTGGTTTGTTATTTACCCATGCTGTGGCAAAAGCCTTGCTGTTTATGAGCACGGGGGCAATTATTAATAACACCAGCTGCCAGAACATTACAGAGCTAGGCGGAGTGTGGTCTCGGATGCCAGCCACCACGATTGCGTTTGTTGTCGGTAGTGCTGGCATGGTTGGTGTGTTACCGCTTGGTGGTTTTTGGGCGCTACAGCTTGGTGTCGACTTTTTGCGTCGCGAGCATCCTGTCTTAGCCGCTGTCTTCTTGTTGGTTAACGCCCTAACAGTCTTTAATCTGGTGCGAATATTTCGACTGGTGTTCTTAGGGGACATCACGCCTAAAACCCGTCGTTCTCCATCGGTTAACTGGTTGATGGGGACTCCCATGATCGGTCTAAGTATTTTTATTATTTTGTTGCCCTTGGCTTTGATGCGAATGTCATTGCTGCCACCTTTGCAGTATTGGCATCCTTTAGTCTTCGGCTCGTTGATTGTATCTGGACTCATGGGTTTAGCCCTTGGTTGCACGGTGCAATTAAGTCGTTCTTTAGCTCGTTCTACTCAGCTACCGATGCGGCTGATGCAAGACCTTCTGGCTAACGATTTTTACACCGAACAACTGTATCGAGTCACTGTAGTGTTTCTAGTGAGTCAGTTCTCCCGAGTTGTTAGCTGGTTTGATCGCTATGTGGTCGATGGAGCCGTTAATTTGGTAGGCATGGTTTCCTTGATGAGTGGAGAGGGTCTGAAATACAGCATATCTGGCCAATCCCAGGGTTATATTTTCACCATCGTGTTGGGGGTGAGTCTGTTGGGATTGTTGATGACATGGGCGATGTGGTGAGGGGAAACTGATGCTAAGTGCACTGTTATTGATTCCATTACTGGGAGCCATTCTTGTTGGCTGCTGGCCAGGTAAGTTAACCAGCAAGTTAGCTAAAAATGTCAGCGTTGGCTGCTTGTTAGTTAATCTTGCGGTCAGCTTGTATCTGCTAACGCAGTTTGATTTGACAATTACCGGACTACAGTTTCAAGAGTCGCTTCCTTGGCTCGAGACGTTGGGGCTGGGATATGAGTTAGGTCTGGATGGCTTATCGTTGCCGCTAGTGATTATTAATAGTCTTCTGTCGCTAGTTTCGGTCTATGCCAGCGACGATGACACTCGACGGCCCAGGCTTTACTATTGCCTTTTGCTGATGATTACCTTTGCCGTAGCCGGTGCGTTTGTTGCTCAAAATCTCTTGCTCTTCTTTATCTTTTATGAGCTAGAGCTGATTCCCCTCTATCTCTTGATTGCGATTTGGGGAGGACCTCAACGGGGCTATGCTGCTACAAAATTTCTGATTTATACGGCTATCTCTGGAATTTTGATTTTGGCTTCATTTCTGGGTCTAGTTTGGCTCAGTGGGTCTTCTAGCTTTGATTACAGTGCGACCATGGGCCATGGGTTGCCCTGGATTCAACAGGCAGTTTTGTTAGCGGCGCTGCTCATTGGTTTTGGTATTAAAATTCCTCTCTTTCCACTTCACACGTGGTTACCCGATGCCCACGTGCAGGCGTCCACACCCATCTCTGTGCTGTTGGCTGGTGTGTTGCTTAAGTTAGGTACCTACGGTCTTTTTCGATTTGGTGTGGTTACCTTTTCCGAGGTTTGGGTGGATCTAGCTCCCTACCTTGCCTGGTGGGCTGTTGTGAGTGTTCTCTATGGCTCACTGGCAGCTATTGCCCAAACTGATATGAAGAAAATGGTGGCCTATAGTTCAGTAGGTCATATGGGCTATGTGTTGTTAGCGGCTTCGGCGTCTAATCCTCTCAGCTTTGTCGGTACTGTTTTTCAGATGGTGAGCCATGGCTTTATTTCAGCATTGCTTTTTTTAGCAGTTGGCGTGGTTTACAAGAAAACGGGAACGCGTGATTTGACTGTACTGCGAGGTCTGTTAAATCCAGAACGAGGTTTGCCCATAATTGGTAGCGTTATGGTGCTGGCAGTGATGGCTAGTGCTGGTATCCCTGGTATGGTGGGCTTTATCTCTGAATTTATTGTCTATCGTGGCAGCTTTGCGAGTTTTGCCCCTCAAACTCTTTTATGTTTACTGGGGTCTGGTCTCACGGCAGTGTATTTTTTGCTGTTGGTAAATCGTGCGTTCTTTGGGCGTTTAGCGACAACTAAAAACCAAGCTTTAGAACAAGATCCTGTTTTACCTGTGGTCACTTGGCAAGACCGAATGCCTGCTTTGGTTTTAGTGGGTTTGTTGTTTATGTTTGGTTTGAGCCCCAGCTGGATGACTCGTTGGATTGAGCCGACAACAACGTCCATGTATGAGGCGATGCCAATTAAGTTAGAGCTGTCGTCGGCTCATCTGGCGACAATGCCGCTTGAAAATCCTTCTACAGATTTAGCTAGCTGTTCGGATGAGGACTGTGCCTTATGATCCAAACTATGCCTTCTCAATTGAAAGATATTCATCCATTTGCCCACTATGCTGACCGCCTGCTGTCAGGTGGTACCTTGTTGCCGGATACTCCGGATAATGTAGTTCATGTGATGGGTGCCCTCGATAGTTATGGCATTGTGTTGGATTACTATTCCATTAACCTGATTCACATTGCCGATCATCAGTTTTTGAACCTATTTCCAGTGTTCAAATACTTTGATGGAGAGATTAACCCTGCAAGAATGTGGCGACATTTTTGCCATGATCGCATTAACTATGAGTATGCCGAATACATCATGAGAGCCATGATGTGGCACGGTGGTGGCGGGTTAGATGCCTATTTGGATACGGATGAGTTTCGGGAAAATTGTCAGACTGCGATCGCAGCCAAAATCAAATACAACCCGGTGCTACAGCTTTTCCATAAAGTATTTCCTGAGTTTCTGATTGAACAAATTCGTCAGCTTTCCTACTACAGTGGGTTGGGACAATTCTGGCGAGTGATGAGCGATATTTTCACGTCGTTAGCAGCTCGTTATCGTCGGGGAGAAATTAAGCATATTCCCCAGATCGTCGACTATATCAAGGATGGCCTGGTGGCTGATGCGGGCCGACCCATTACCTACAGTGTTGAAATTGGTGGCAAAACCTATGATATTTTGCCTGCCTCTGCTGGTCTAACTTTCTTGCCTGACACGGCCATTCCCTATGTAGAATCTATTTTCTTCCGGGGACTGCCTTTCTTGGGGACGGTGTCCTATAACGCCCAAGCTCAGCAAATTTCTCCGGATAAGAGCCGCTTTGCCTATGGTGCACTGTATGCTGATCCGGTACCCGTTGGGGGTAGCGGTATTCCTCCCACATTATTGATGCAAGATATGTTCCGTCATCTGCCGGACTATTTGGAAGAGCATTACCTCAAGACCGAACGCGGTTTGGGAGACGTGCGGGTCAAAATTTGCGCTAGTTTTCAGCGTTCTATGTTCTGTGTGACCAATGCAGCTTTGATTGGGCTATTACCCAAAGGAGCTGATGCAACGGCACCTGAAGATATTGCTGCCAATCGGGAGTTTCTACTGAACTGGCTGGATCGTCTGGTTCCCTCCCAATTAGAACAGGTTCAGACTCCATAGAATTTAGGTCAAGCTCATTAGAGAAATCATGTAGGGGTGTGCCATGGGATATCCCTACATGATTGCGGTGGTTGAAAATTTTTCTTGAGAGTTTATGAGTCCTACGCCAAATCTCGGTGATCGACGTTAGGCTCAAATGGTCTGCTTTCTATCTAGTTATGTCTTCAACGGTTTCACCGCCTTCTCTTGCAACATCGGCGTCTGAACTACTGCCCCCAGCGGTTACTGTCCTAAATGTAGACGGCATGATGTGTGCTGGGTGTGTGCGGGCAGTGGAAACCCACCTGCGTCAATGTGACGGTGTGGCGACAGCGACCGTGAATTTGGTCACCAAGGCAGCAGCCATCCAATATCAGGCAGAGATTGTTAAACCTGAACGGCTGGCAACTGTACTCACAGATGCTGGTTTCCCCAGCCAGGTACGGCAAGGCGAAGACCCTGGCAATTGGGCCGAGCAGCAAGAGGCCGAGCAGCAAGGACAGGTATGGCGGGTTGCGATCGCACTTACTCTCTTAGTCCTTTCAATCCTTGGCCACATAGAACATGTGGGCGATCCAGATAGTAGTTTTTCAGGACCTCTTCTCAGCAGCCTGAGCTTTCACTTTGCATTAGCCACCCTCACCTTAGTGGGGCCTGCACGAGCAATTCTACAAGATGGCTGGCAGGGAGCACGTCGTGCCCGTCCTAACATGAATACTCTAGTGAGTATTGGTGCTCTGAGTGCCTATACCGCTAGCGTTGTGGCCTTAGTCTTTCCAAAATTAGGCTGGGAGTGCTTTTTTGATGAGCCCGTCATGTTGCTCAGCTTTATTTTGTTAGGGCGTACGTTAGAAGAACGTGCTCGCTTTCGAGCCACTGAGGCTCTTCGTAGTTTGATTGCACTGCAACCCCAGGGCGCTCGCCTGGTGATAGGTGATTCACCAGGCGACAATGTCGAGATTCCCATTAATCAAGTGCAGGTCGATGACATCATCCAAGTTTTGCCTGGCGATAAAATCCCAGTAGATGGGGAGATTGAGGCGGGGCAAACCACCATTAATGAGGCAATGGTCACTGGAGAAGCATTGCCTGTCATGAAGCAGATTGGTGATCCCGTAATCGGCGGTACCTTAAACCAGTCGAGTGCGATTTCTATTAGAGTCAGCCGCACTGGCTCAGATAGTACCCTGGCCCAGATGGTCAGTCTGGTTGAATCTGCTCAAACGCGTAAAGCCCCCATACAGGGCTTAGCAGATACCTTATCCGGTTACTTCACCTATGGGATTTTAATCCTCGCTCTACTGACATTTTGCTTTTGGTACGGCGTTGGATTTACCATCTGGCCTGATGCGATCCAAGCGGCTCTCAATCCGCACCATGTCCATCACAGTCACCTTGTGATAGAAACTTCAAGGCTGTTGGTAAGTCTGAAATTAGCCATTGCCGTTGTCGTGATCGCCTGTCCCTGTGCATTAGGATTGGCTACTCCCATGGCGATTCTAGTGGGGTCTGGCATTGGAGCCCAGAGGGGGTTATTGGTGCGTGGTGGTGATGTTCTAGAAACGGCCCATCATTTAGATACCATCATTTTTGACAAGACCGGCACCCTGACAACAGGGCAGCCCTGGGTGACTGACTGCATTAGCTATGACGCCAGCTTGACTGAGGATGATGTGATTCGTCTAGCAGCTAGTGTTGAGCAAGGAACCCGCCATCCTTTAGCCGAAGCCATTCTCAACGAGGCTGCTCAGCGACAGCTTCCTTTAACTAACGTGACAGATAGCGCAACAACTCCAGGACGTGGAGTTGTTGCACAGTTAGGCAATCAAACGCTCCACCTCGGCAATGCCGCCTGGTTAGCTCAAGCTAATATCGCCACTGATATGGCTAGTGATGTTGCCAATACCTTGAGTGTTGAGGGTAAAACTTTGGTTTATATCGCTGTTGATCATCAATTGGTGGGCCTACTGGCCGCGGCTGATCGCTCCCGTGAGGAAGCCAAATCAGTGATTGAACAACTCCACCGCAAAAACCTTCAGCTCCAGCTCCTGAGTGGTGATCGACCAGCCGTTGCCCATCGATTAGCCATGGATGTAGGGATTGCTGTGTCAGAAGGCAGTATGACACCAGCCGACAAAGTCAATGCCATTGAAAAGCTACAGCAAGCGGGGCACTGTGTTGGCTTTGTGGGTGATGGCATCAATGATGCGCCTGCCCTGGCCCAGGCTGACGTCGGTATCGCCATGCACTCAGGCACTGACATTGCTATGGAAACCGCTGATGTTGTGCTGATGCGTGATGACCTAAACGATGTGTCAGCTGCCCTGGAACTCAGTCGCAGCACCTTTAATAAAATTCGTCAGAACTTAGCCTGGGCCTTTGGCTATAACCTGATTTGTATTC
Source organism: Leptothoe sp. LEGE 181152 (assembly GCF_032906605.1). Taxonomy (NCBI): domain Bacteria; kingdom Bacillati; phylum Cyanobacteriota; class Cyanophyceae; order Nodosilineales; family Cymatolegaceae; genus Leptothoe; species Leptothoe sp. LEGE 181152. The sequence goes on along the minus strand of NZ_JASATU010000004.1, from coordinate 245,031 downwards.
CCCTGGCGGCGGGCGTTTTGTTGCCGAACTTTGAAATTGCCTTGAGTCCTGGCTATGCAGGTGGTTTCATGGCGTTTAGTTCGATTAGCGTAGTGCTTAATTCTCTGCTGTTGCGCTGGCAGTTAAGGGAGAGTGTTTAATATCGAACTCAAACCGCAATTTTTTGGCCTTACCAAAAATCCGTCACCCGATACCCTAAGGATCCCAGCATGTCCCGCAGCATCGGCATACTGAGGCCAATCACATTGGTATGGCAACCCTCTAGCTTTTCCACAAAAAAGCCACCTTTGCCATCGATGGTAAAAGCACCAGCGCAGTGCATCGGTTCGCCTGTGGCCACATAGTCCTCAATTTCGCGATCGCTAACCCAGGCAAAATAAACCCGAGTCACCTGACATCGAGTTAACGTTTTCGCTGCCTGCGGAGATATTAGTGTGTGGCCAGTAAATAACTCGCCCACTTTACCGCGCATCTTCCACCAGCGTTTGACAGCATCTTCTGGTGTTTCAGGCTTACCGTAAATGACCCCATCAAATGCTAGGACTGAATCGCATCCTAACACCACTGCATTTGGAAACAAAGGCGCGACAGCTTCTGCCTTGCCCAAGGATAGCGCCTTTACCAATGCACCTGGCTCACTTAGGGTAATTTGATCCTCATCAAACTTGCTGGGGGATACAAAAGGCTGAACCCCGGCATTTAAAAGAAGCTGACGTCGTGCTGAGGAGGCTGACGCTAGGACAAACTGAGGAGCAGACATTGTCTAGTAAACCGAGAATGACGCTACCGACTGAGTGATTGAATTCTTAAGGCGCTTCCAGCGAGCTTCGGGAACAGATGCATTAAATGTAAATAGCTGACCACGACGTACGATGGCACTAGCTAGATTATGGCGTTGCCCTTCGGATGTGGTCGCTAAATACTCCAGAATGTAATAGATTTTACCCTCGTCAATCTCTATATTTTGAGCATTAATAAGTTCCACATTGCGACTATCACCAGCCATCTCTGTGATGCTTTTAGATAACTTGTAGCCAACTTCAGTGGGGCCACCCAATTCTTCCAGGGTTTTGCCCTCTGCCACTGGGCTCACAACGACGCTAACGTTCTCAGTTACGTTAATGATGTCGTGAAATACAACATCTGGTCCACCGGATACCTTAACTTCTACCCAGCCAGTTGGATAGCTGAACTGATAGCCCTGATAGCTATTAACGTAGTTCAGCAAACTCACAGGAGCCGAACCGCTACAGGCCTGGAGGCCAAACATCGTGGCAAACACAATCATCAGAGCAGCTAGTCGCTTTAGCATTGGGAATACCAGTTAATTAATGTAAAAAGAATTGACAATTTCCATTGTCGCATTTTGTGGAAGGTCTTTGTACCCTTTGCAGGGGGAGCATCGTCCCCTGCTGTTGAGTCAATCACTATACCAATGCTAATGCGGTTGAGTTCAATGAATTGTATTCTTAATGCTTTGATAATTGCGAATGTTGGTGCCCAAGAGATACTTGCGATCTTTCCCAAGCTAGTTGAGGGCAGTGAGCATTCTGTTGTGAGCACTAAAAATAACCTGACCCGTCTAAGTCCATTGGAGGTCAAACTCCGCATAGGAAATTTACCAAACTGGACAACAGATGGCAACACATTATTCTATACTCGAACATTTGAAGATTTTGTTGCGGCAATCACGTTTGTCAACAATTTAGTTGAGCCTGCTGAACAACTTAATCACCATCCTGATATTAGTATCAGCTACAACCGAGTTTCACTGGAGCTAACGACCCATGATGCTCAGGGTTTAACAGACTTGGACTTTCAGCTTGCCCGACAAATCTCTCAACTTTAATCATTATCGTGATTGTGCCCTTGAGAAGCCATGGTTTTGCTCGTTTATCTACTTTGGTCTAGCCTTTAATAGGAGGCATTCTTATCCCTTGTCATGTGATTGATACAGACTTTGTTAGAAAGCTAGACATTAAACTTAAAATGTGACTATTGAGCCCGTTGCTTAATGTCTTCTTCTATTGATAGTCGGACTTCTTGTTGCAGCCGCTCAAGGACAGAATCTGTATTGGCATTTTCTACAATAGTGTGCATCAGGGTCTTAATGCCTTGAGGTCCCCAAGAACAACCTTGTTCTAAATAAATACGGGCAGCCTGGCCGACAGCGTAAGTGCCATAGCCAGCAGCAGCAGCTTGGGCTCCCATTGCGCCAGCATAGGCGGTTAATCCAGCAGAGCCATCGATCATGCTCCATAGGGCAGCTCCACTTTTGCCAAGACCTAGGAGCAATCCGCTGCCTAGCTCACTTAAAAGTAGTGTGCCAGAACTGCGGACAATTGCTTGCCATAGTTTGCTAGCTTCAAAACTAGTCATGGGAAAGCCGTAAAGTTTGGCCAAGTTACGGATCATAACCAGGTCAGAGGCCACACCGCCTAGGAGATCCAGCACGGCGACAGGGTTCAAAGCCACCGCAGCAGACTTGTATTTTGCAAATTGCAAGATGATGTTATCGGCTGCAGTCTGGTTTAACTCTGCGGTTGCTTTGGCTAAGTTGGTGTTGACTTGATTTGCTTGATGCAAAGTATTGAGGGCGACTAATGTCGGACCTTCCGCTTGAAGAAGATCGATCAGCGCTGTTGTGAGAGGCTCAATTTCTGGTGCAGAGGTTTCCCATTCTTCAGTGACATGACCATCTGGCCACTCTACACGCACCTTCAGAGGGGCAGGGTCTGCAGCCACCAGGATAACGTCGTCTACGATGGGAACGTCCGATGATTTAATGGTTGTTGTGTCATTGGTCTCTTCTCTAGTGTCTTCATCAGACGCTAGTTGACATTTAAGGTGCTGGAGATTGTCGTAAACAGCCTGACGGTCTATGTCTGGATAGAGATCCGTTTTATTAAAGACTAACAGCAATGGTTTACGGGTTTCGTGCAGCGTTTGTAGAGCTGTGTACTCAGTGCGTGTAATATCACCTGCCACTACAAATAAGATTAAATCAGCTTGTTGGGCTACATCTTGCGCGACTTGTCCCCGTTCAGCTCCTTCTATTTCATCTAGGCCAGGCGTATCAATAAGTTCGATTTTGAGAGTTGTTTCTCCCTCAGATGCGGACGGTGTCCAATAGAGAGACCGAGGCCATTGGGTAACACCATTTAGAGGCCCTGTTTCAAGGATTTTTTCGCCGATCAAAGCATTGAGTACAGCTGACTTACCGCGACTGACTAGACCAAATACGGCGACCCGAAGTAGGGTGCTATCTAGCTTGTTTAATAGGGTTGTCAGCTGATCAATACCGGCCTTAACGGCAGCCTGACGTTTGAGTTCGTCGGCATCGGAGCGAGTTAGCTCTAGCTGTGGAATATAGCGATCAATTGTTTGTCGCAAACTGTCGCGGGCCCTCTCGACAAGGGGCTGGACTGTAGTCTCTGCAATCCTCTGGGACGCAGTGCTGACATTAGTAAATGTTTCCTGAATCAAGGCGGGATCGGTCATGGTTTAGGTGTGCTTAGAGCTGATTGCTCAGGCGAAAAGTGATATTTGGGCAACAGGATTTTTAGCTTTATCCCATTGCCCACTACCCGTCTTGTTCAAACTTTCTAGCTAGCGACTGTGCTTGCTTTTGGTAGGTGAGGTAGGGCCTGGGTCACAAAATCCTTAAGGGCTAAACTCTGGCGAGCTTGCTGGAATAATGTTTGTAGACGGCTACCCAGTCCTTCAAAGTTAAGCTCGGTAGTGTCTAACAAGCTTTGTTCTTCGAAGTAGTCAATCAGAGTCAGGCCAGCTAGACGGGTGAGATACGCGGCACTGATACCCTGCACTGCTCCACCAGCCAGGTAGGTAGTTACATGACTTTTGAGGACTGTTCCAAGGGCTTGAGAGGCTAGTTCGACCAGCCCCAACTTGACGGTTAATTCAGCGATGGTACCTGCAGCGGCCTTAGCCTGATCCATGGAGAATTTTTGACCATAGATAGTGCCGATGTCTAACACGAGCTGGCCATTGATGGCAGCTGTCGCCAGCAGGTCCACGGTGACTATTGGGTTGGCAAAGGCCGTACCGGCTGCAATCCACTGCATTTTCTCAATGACGGGCATTGCTTTTTGGCGACGATACTCGTTTAGGGATGCGGTAATACGCTGTTGCAGTGCTTTTGTCTGACGCAGGGTGGTGGCCATCACTAAAGAGGATGGTTCAGCGGCAAAGCTATCGAGTTTTTGGGTAAGGGCCTCTAGATCGGCAGCAGACTGCTCAAAAAATTCAAGAATTTCACCTGACTCGGCATGGCGGCGAACTTTGATTGGATTGGGATTAGCTGCGATCGCAACCGCTTCCACATTGCGTTCTGCCACCCGCCCCTTAATCCGATCCAGCACCACTGCCTGATCCATGGGGGTATACTGGTCTTGCTTATTCAGCACCACTAGCACTTGATACCCTCCAGAAACCAGCGTTTCTAGGCGATTTAGCTCTGAAGCAGTCATATCGCCTGCAATCACCAAAAGCACTAGATCAGCATCGCTGATGTCATCGGACGGTTCAGTAAAGGTTAATGCTGCTGTTTCAGCGGTCTGTAGACAGGTGAGTAGAGTGGTCTTGCCTGTGGCTTTATTGCCAGTAATCGCAACCTTTAAATCAATACGCTCTAGACTATCCAGCAGCAGATCATAGTCGGTGCGATAGAGTTCTGCTTGGGCAGCGGCTTGGCTATTTTCAGTTAACAGTAGCTCAATGAGTTGATCGGTGCGGTCTAGTGCCTGGTCGATAGCATCCCGCTGAACGGTGACCTGTTTGGGAATAGCTGGAACCACACTACGCTGACGTTGCTGGCTGAACCACCATACTCCTGAACCAAGTGCGATCGCACCCAGTACTAATGACCCGTCCATGGGCATGTGATGCACGACATCCAATAACCATAAACTGGCGCTGAGACCTAAACCACCAATCAGAATAGGACGCTTGATTGCGATATCCATAAGTCCCTATACCCATCCGTTGCTTCTACTACATTTTATAAAGAGAGTGGGGGTTCACCAGGTGGAAAACCCCACAGAATTAACATAAGCCTTAAAGAACAGCCAATCAGCGGTGTGGGTTCTACCACCATGCTTGACCCTGCGTTGTTTTTCTATTCGGCTAGAGTGCTATAACTCAAGTACAGGCGTTTTATAGAGTTACTGCCATGGCTGATGGGGCTTGCCTAAGACAGGGGTCGTTGCTTGGCCGCTTAATATTGGATTATGACACTACGGACGAGCTAGGAATTGTGGATAGCTTACTCGTGGATTTGAACCAGGGCAAGGTGGTTGCTCTGGTGTGTCAAGGACCCGTGTGGCAGCGCCAGCGTCCAACCTATAGCTGGGAACAGATTGTCAATATCGGTGCCGATAGTATTGTGATTCATGGCCGTGGGGCTGACATGGCTCAATCGGCGGCTCAAGCCATGGTCGGTCTGGAGGTTTGGACGGATATGGGTAACTGTATTGGCCAGATTGTGGACTATCGGTTTGAGCGTAGTGGTGAGGTATTGCAGTATCTATTTGCCCAACCAGGGCAGTCGGGGCTATATGGGTTAGCACCTGAAGCGATTATCAGTGCTGGTCGTAAGCGAATAATGGTGTCGGCTCAGGCGGCAGAGCAGGCTGAGTACTTGGCTGATGAAACTGTGCCCATGGCTGAACAGGGGTGGCAAACAACGGCTCAAACGACGGCTCAATCCCTGGCAGACCAAGTGCAACAGCGAGCCCAGGGATGGTCAGACTATGCCCAGGAGCGTTGGTTATCTGACGATGTAAATGAACAATTACGCTCCACGGGTCAACAACTGCAAGATAGAACTCAGGGGTTGCGATCGCAGTTTAATCAGCAGGTCTCCAAAGCTAAAAAACGAATTGCCCCTTTGAACAGAGCGCTGGAAAACACGGTTGAGAACGCCCTCGATAAACTCAGTGATTCGAATACTCAAGCAGATCGTCCTGCTATCGATCTAGACACATTTGAAGTGTGGGAAGACGATGATTAATTAAGCAATGGCGCGGTCATCTGGTCTGGGCGTTCGCTGATGATGAAGACTCATAACTGAGTCAAGGTCACTAAATGCGCCGGAGCGATCCCCTCGATCAAATCGGATCAAGCTCCGGTTAATGTAGGCATCTGAAAACTGAGGCTGTAGCTCTAAGGCTCGGTTGACATCAGCTAGTGCACCTTCCGTATCATTAAGACGAAACCGCAGTACGCTTCGTTCATTCAGCGTATGGGCAGCGTCAGGCTGGAGAGCCAGAGCTTTATTAAAATCTGCCATGGCTTTCATGTAGTTTTTGAGGTCCACATGGATCCTGCCTCGATGGACATAGGCATTGGCTAAAGATGGATTCAGGTCAAGCGCCTGATTGATATCCTGGAGTGCACCTTCCAAGTTTCCAAGGTGTTGTCGAATTCCGCCTCGATTACTAAACGCCTCTGCAAATTGGGGGTTAAGTTTAATGGCCTCACTAAAATCGGTAGCGGCCATCTCATAATTGTGGAGATAAAGCCTGACTAATCCCCGATTGTTATAAACATAGGCATGGTTAGGGTCAAGACGCAGTGCCTCGGCATAGTCATTTAATGCTCCACCACTGTCACCCAGGGTAGCGCGGGTGTTGCCACGATTGTTCAATAGCGATAACTTCCCTGGAGCCGGACTATCGTGGAGCGCATTGTGTAACTGCTTTAATGTTTGAGGATAGGCTTCAGGTAAGGCAGGGTTGAGGTGTAGAGCTTCACAATAGTCTGCCATTGCGCCTGCATAATCCCCCATTTCTGTACGCAGGGTTGCTCGATTGTTATAGGCATCAGCCAAGTCTTTATCGAGGTCAACGGCTTGATTAAAATCGGCTAGAGCCTGCCTATAATCAACCTGGTAAAAGTAGGCTAAACCACGTTGGTTGTAGGTTTTCGCACAGTGTGGATTTAGGGCTAGAGCTCGATTCAAATCATTAATAGCCCGTTTAAAGTCACCGCAGCGTAGCCAGGCCACTCCCCGCCATAGATACCCACGGGGGAAATGAGGCTGTAGCCTGAGGGCATAATCAAAATCCCGCACAGCGCCTGCATAATTGCCCACATCCAGCCTGAGCAAACCGCGATTGCAATATCCTCGTGTAGATAGAGGTGTTAGCTGAATCCCATGCTCAAAGTCTTCTAACGCGGCGTCTGTATGTCCCAGTTTGCGCTGGGCATTGCCCCGATTGAGATAAGCTGACGCGTAGTCAGGTGCCAGATGGATTGCCCAACTAAAGTCTTCGATGGCTACGGCATAGTCACCCATAGCATAATGGGCACATCCCCGGTTGAAATAGGCCTTAGCATAGTTGGGCAGAGACTCAATCACAGTATTAAAAATTGTGATCGCGCCCAAACAGTCTTGTCGCCTTGCCAAGTCAACTCCTTGATTCAATAAGTCTTTTGCAGTCATGCCGCCCCACACTCACCAAATATTTGGATATGTCAATCACAATTTGATACAGCAAACTTAGACACACCCAAACAACAAATAGCAAACTCACAGAGTAAGTTTTGTATCTTCCTCTATTTCTATATTAGGGTTTAACCGTAGTGCATCTGGAAAATATCTACATACTCAAGAGAATTTTCAGATTCACCGTATTCCATTGCTGTCTCTTGATCTTAAGATGACTAAGACTGGCTCCATTGTTTGGGGTTATAGAAGCATAAATGTATCCACTGCTGATTAGCATCGTTGCCATCAAGCCAACTCTGTAGCAATTGGTAATACAAGCCTCGATTATAAATATAAGAAAATCGACTTAATAGTTTATGAGCTTCTGCTATTAGCAGTCGTGATCAGGGCTAGCTCTGGTTTGAGATAGCAAAGAACCGCTTGCCATCATTAAATCGCGAGCGGTTGAAGAAAAAATGCGTGTGCAAATTTCCGGATTATTTTACTTGTGTTGTTGTTAGATCATGCTATTTACCATTTAGGATCCCAATCAACATATTTAAGAAGATTCTGGTTGTGAGGGGCAAAATAAGCGGCTAGTTTTTTATATGTTTCAGGTGGCATCTTCTTTTGATAACCTCCAGTATTCATTGGCTCTAAGTCAATCCTTTTAAATTCCTTCAGTTCTAGAAAATGGGTTGTTTTTGATAACACCTCATGGGGATTGGAAAACATATCTTCACTGCGAAGAATCAGAAGTTTTTCCCTAGAAAAAAACTTTAACCAATGCTCTATCTGTTCTGTATATCTACCTCGACTTAAATATGAGAACCAAGCTAATGGGCTATGCCAAGAGTATTCATCTCCTTGGGTTTTAAGATGTTCTCTCTCTTGCCCCAGTCTATCTTCCTCAGCCTCGATAGCATCAAGGAAATTTAGCGTTTCATGACCATGGCGAATACTCATTTTCCAATGGGAGTAGGCCCGATTAATTGGATTTCTCAAAATAATGAGAAATTTTGCATCTGGCAGGGACTTCGATATCCTATTGGGGGCTAAAGGGTGAAAAAGATACTCAGGTGTAGCTTCGCCTGTCGAACGTATATTAGAGAGCTTATAGGAGATTTTTAGTGGGAAATGAGCCCGATACCAATCTAAGTAATGTTGGTGATGCCAATCGAAATAGTGAACTTCTTTTGTGATTTCTGGGGCAAAGCCAATCTCAGGATGTTGCTGGAGATAAAAGAAAAGAGATGAGGTTCCTCCCTTTTGTGCTCCTATAATTAACCAATCTGGCAGTGCTCTCCATTTACTCGTAGCCTGACCATAGTCCTTTAATACTTTTTTGACAGGTTCCTTAATAGGCTCTGGGACATTTTTCCTCAGAAATGCTCTAACCATAATTACAAATAACTTATCTACAGGGGAAGCTTTTTGAATTAAAACTGGCAGTGCGTTTTCGAGAATCAGAGAATAGAGTTTCTTGGTTAGCTTCTTTACAAGAAAATATTTCTGATAAGGCCTGATGAATTGGCTAAGAAGCGATTGCTGATTTAGGGGATGAATTGGTCTAGGGCCATTGCTATCTGACCGCATCTCACAACTAAAATTATCTCAAGGATAAGCAATGCCGCTAATAATATACTTTAGAGTTGAGATGTAAGATACATTAATACCTAGATAGAATATTCAAAAATCTCCATATCTTTTTGATATTTTTCTGCCAAGAAATTAATGTCATCTAGACTAAAATACTTTCGCCATTCCTTATACTTACGTTTTGATTTGTTCGAATGGGGTAATGATGTAGAAAGTCCGACTTTATCACAAATAAATTGCCAATCTTCAGATATGTCTTCTAAGCGACCAACATAATCAACGATTACATTCTCACGACTTGAATCTGTAAGTTGATCAAACTGAGGCATGGTGCCATAAGATTGCCAAGACCCTTCTGAGTGAATAAAGTCAGATATATTATTGGTTTTTATACAATCTGTAACTCCGGGCCACCTAAACGCATCATATAGCTTGGGTATACGGGTTAATGGCTTTGGTAAGGTATGGATCTGGTCGGCGTAGTACATCAATTTAATGGCCGAGCCCCGATACTTCCCCAAATAGTGTGTTTTAAGATATGCATAATATGAAACCATGCGATCAATCGGATGTCTTACGATTGAAAACGTAAAATATTGATCCCATAATTCATCGCCTATCACATTTTTAATAGTAGCTGCAGATGAATGCTTATATATGCCAAACTGTTTTTCGTAGGATCGCTGTATTAGTTCACCATAGTCAGTACTGCCTAAAATAATGTCATTCCACTGCATATCAGCAGCTAAAGCACGTTCAACACTCGTGCCTCCACATTTATGTAGGTGAATAAATACAAACTTCTTGCTATTAGAAATAAATGCCATTGTTACGCAATTTCAACTTAAATAGTATGGCTAGTGTGGCCCTAATACTCTGTGGCGTAAGTTTGCCCACTATCAAATGTGGATGAGTCGATGGGTGGATGCAATAGCTGCCAAATTTCTGCCATCGGGTACTAGAATATGGCTATTGATAGTAGTCTTTATACCAAGTGACGAAGTTCTTGATACCCTCTTCTAAGGGGGTGTTGGGAGCAAAGCCCACATCTGCCGTAAGTTCAGCTACATCGGCATAGGTTGTAGTGACGTCCCCTGGCTGCATGGGCATCATTTCTTTGACGGCAACTTGCCCAAGCACCTTCTCAATGACTTCAATGAAGTGCATCAAGCTGACAGGGTTATGGTTGCCAATGTTATAGACTTTGTAGGGAGCGGCAGTGTTAAATTCTTCGTCAGCGAGAGGGCTAGGTAGATGGTCCATGACTCGCACAATACCTTCTACTACATCGTCAATATATGTGAAGTCTCGCTGCATTTTACCGTGGTTATAAACCTGAATAGGGCGATTGTTTGCGATCGCATCAACAAACTTAAAATAGGCCATATCAGGTCGACCCCAAGGCCCATATACCGTAAAGAAACGGAGCCCTGTCGTGGGTAAATCATACAAATGACTGTACGAATGAGCCATTAGCTCATTGGCTTTTTTGGTTGCTGCATAAAGGGACACTGGATGGTCCACATTATCAGTCACAGAAAATGGAGTTGTTCGGTTAGCACCATAGACTGAACTGGATGATGCATACACTAAATGTGCCACTTTGCTATGGCGACAACCTTCCAAAATGTTGACAAATCCAATTAGATTGCTATCTGCGTAAGCATGAGGATTTTTTAGAGAATATCTAACCCCAGCCTGTGCTGCCAAGTGAATAACTCGATCAAAAGACTGTTGTTGAAACAGATCTTCCATCCCACGACGATCGGCTAGATCAAGCTGATTAAATGTAAATGAAGCATGGGGTAGAAGTTGCTCCAATCGATCTTTTTTTAAGGAAGTATCGTAGTAGTCATTAAGATTATCGATGCCATAAACACTGTGCCCAGCCTTTAAAAGTTTATTAGCTATAAAATAACCAATGAAACCAGCTACGCCCGTTACTAAAACATTCATGCTAACTATAAAAATAAGTATTTAGACATACAATGCAACACAAGAATCTTGAATTGCTGTTGCATCGATTTCCCGTAAAGTAAGGGATTGTAACCATCCTAGCGTACTTCTCTTATGATTCATGTGTCTTAATACACGAGAACTGTTTTGAGGGCTAGGAGGCTACCTTCTGAGACGATGACTGATACACGGTTGAGTATCTGGTCATACGGCGTCTTTGACTTGAACCAGTCAGGTTGGCAGCTACTTCAAATAACCTCTGATATACGTTAATGGGTAGAATCCACAACGCACTAGCTGCAGCTCCGGTGAGAAATGTTCGGAATGGTTCTTCAATCAAGATTGGTGCATATGTAGCGATTGCTCGGCTGAAGAGTTTCATGGCCTGTCCTCCATCTTTCAGCGTTACAGCCCTTCTAGCCAGATGGCGACAATGGTATGCCATGGCAGGTTTTTCCCATTGCTCCATTTCCTCGGGAGCATAGCTTCTAACTTTATTGAGTAAACGCTCCCAGGCCTTCATCTTTTTGGTTAAATTGGCTGAAATACCCTTCGAATTTACCCGATATAAAGTTAAGGGCTCTGCAAGCCCTTCCATAATCCATTTGGTTTTAATGGCGACTCTCATCCAGCACTCTACATCTTGAGATTCTCTAAATGCTTCATCAAAGTAGTGCTCTTCTATAATGCCATCAACTTGCACTGGGAACTTGATATTCTCAAAGACTTCCTTGCGGAAAACCGCTGCAGATCCATTACCGATGGGTGTGCGACATAAGATATCAAGTGGAGTAATTTGGCTAACCTTGGATATCTGATAAATGCCTAACGGTGTGCCATTCTCATCTATAAATGTAGAGTAGCTAAAACTTATGCCAATCTCAGGTCGTTTTTCAAAGTGTTCAACATGGCGTTCGACCTTTTCTGGAATCCAAAGATCATCTGCATCAAGAAAAGCTACATATTCTCCTTCCGCATGGCGAATACCTGTATTACGAGCACCTGAAAGGCCTCTATTTTCCTGCTGAATAATTCTGATTCTGTCATCAGTAAATTGTTGACATATAGTTACACCTTCATCGGTAGACCCATCATCAACAACTATGATCTCCAAATTCTGATACGTCTGAGCTAATGCTGATTCGAGTGCCAGTCGGACATACTTCTCAGTATTATACAGAGGTATAACTATAGAAACCTTTTTCATGTTTTCACTCTTTAGATGACAAGGATGGATATTGAAATTGCCAAGTTGCGTTGGGGCTATCCTAGGCTTGCAAGTCAATCCAAAATTTAGCTCATATCAGTAAACTATTGCCAATGCTGTAGATAGCAGTAGACGATTATATTTACTTACAAGCATCCAGAACTTCAGGAGGCTTAGCATAAGCTTCAGTTACCTTGCTAGTACGACCACTAACCTCATCCAAAATTTTCTCTAAAGAGAGCGCCGCATTCTCATGAGAAAAATTCTTTCTAGCGTATGCTCTTGCATTTTGGCCCAAGCGATTTCGTAATGCCGGATCGTTCCATAGCGTTTGAATCGCTTCCTTCATACTCTGTTTACAACCGGGTTTGATTAACCAACCTGTTTCTCCATGCTTAACATAATCACTCATGCCATAGGCATCAGACACAATTACTGCACGGGCCATCAACATCGCTTCTATCACTGTTACATGCCCAGCCGCTGTAACGTTATCTTTGACTTTTAGAGGTATTACGCTAATCCGACCTTCTTGTGCCAGTTTCCAACAGTCCGCTCTGGTGATACCAAAAGGTGTTTTGACCTGTTTAGGGATGGAAAGATTAGCTAAAGCTACTTTGCTGGATGCAACAACAGTAGGTATGTCAAGCTCTTCAACCACCTCAAAGAAGCAAGGGAAATCGCGATGCGCAGACCCCAGTGCAGCAATAAATGGAGAGTTGTTATCTTCTTCGTACTGAATTTCAATGTCTGGAGCTGCGTAAGGTACAAAAGAAAATCGACTTTTCGGTAAGTTAAAACACTTGCTGTAGATGTCGATTTCCCGATAACTGTGAACTATGAAGCGGTCAATTTGTTTTAATCCGATGCCTGATAACCATTGACGCAGGGGCCCAACTTCGTAGTTTCCAACATTGAAGGTCCAAGCGACAACTGGTTTTTTAGACCATTTTAGGAGCTTTTGTAGGCCAATTACTGTTGGCAACTGCGGGTATGAAGTGATAATTCCGTCGGAATCGCTATTTAAGGCGAGGGCACCATGTTCCCAGTGGCGAAACCACTGGGAAGACGTTGTGTATTTTACTTTTCTCTCATGCCATTTAGTAATGGGTTGTGGCCTAGGGATAAGCTCAAAGTCATATTTCCCTTCAGGAATATGCCCGACTAGCCATCGATTATTGTCAATGTATTCTTGGGTAAAGTAAGGCGCAATGACGGTCCATTTCATACGGCGACCTCAGACATACTAAACATAGTGAACTCTAGTTTCAATTGCACAGGTAAAAGCTAAAATCCGTAGGTAATGGATTTAACTATTCGAGTCTTTACAAAGCAAAATAAGTATTCTTTATGTTTACAGTTAAATTAAAAAGCTTTAGCTAATCAGTAATGCTAAGCTCTTGTTAGGAGAAAGCATTGCGTTCTCTATAAGTATTCTTACTGATTTAGGTGCTTTCTAAAAGTTTAAATAGGTAAACTTTAGATGATCTTCTCTCTAAGATGAGTATTTTACATTGGTATTATTCTACATCTCCTTTTAGTAACAGTCTGTGCAAATTAATGTCAGATTTCTATCTCTTTGACAGAGCAGATTCTGTATGGGGGCTTTTATAAGGTGCAACTTTTCCATAGCCAGAGTCAATCCCTGTGGTGCGAACCTGAGATGCTTTTCTCTCTGCATAAGTTGACATGATTTGTATAGACACCAATGATGCCCATATATATAGTGTCCAGGAATCTTGTTTAAAGAGATTGCTCTCTGTCATGTTACTGATGATAAAAAAGCCCAGGAAAAGAACTGGGAAGATAGCTTCAGTTGTTTTGGTCAGTCGGATTAACTGGAAAGATCTGATCAGGGTAATTGCGAAGTTTGTAAGGAAGAGGAGAGCTCCTATCCAGCCTAGTGATAGAAAAACCTCAAGAAAGCCATTATGGGCATTAGGGACAGGCCAACCAGTTAATTGTCTGACAAGATCAGCTGGTCCACCGTCTGGCCCCCAAAAACCTTGGTATCCATACCCTAAAAACGGCTTTCGAGAGATCATCTCCCATAAAGCGGGCCAAATTTCGTTTCGTCCTGATAAATCAGTACCTTTGCCAAATGCAGAAAGTAACGTGTCTGCATTGGTTTGAAGATAAATAAACCCAAAGGCGACAACGAATATGATGAAGCTAAGGGCAATCACCATCGATTTGTAGTTGAGCTTTAGAGCGTTACAAGCGAAGAAGAGTAGAGCCAACACTACGGTGGCAAATAAAGCAGTTGTTGATTTAGAGGCTACGACCAGAGAAGCCGACAAAATCATTATGCAATTAATAGCTAGCTTGGACCTCCCCTGAAATAAATTTGAGTAGCGAGTAGCGAGTAAAAAAACTGTAGTTAATGCCATGCGAGCACCAAACTTATTTTTATGGCTGTATACTCCTCGCCATGCTCCTGTATGGGGCGGTAAGTGCATCACTCCATATTTTGGAAGCAGCACGCCAAAAAGAACGCAAATAATAGTGTTAATACATAAGGCTATGATCAGAAATCTAAGTTGTTGCTTCAAGCTGAAGCTCAGTGAAAAATATATGGCAACAGCGGTTGAGCCTAGCAATAATATGGTGCGACGTGAAGTGATATTTGGATAAAATGACCATCCTGCTGAAATATAAGCGATGATTAGGAGAATAACGATCAGCAAAAATTGAGGATTAGAACGTAATCGAGCTAATATCAACTTCCAGCGCAGTAGTACGCCTATGCTGGCTATAAGATATAGCAACATGCTAATAGCCGGAAGTAAGAAATTGCTGTTAGCTTGACTGACATCTACAAGTTGCCCCCCTCCGGCTCCATTGGTAATCAAGTTAATAGGATTACCCAGTAGAAACCACAGGGTAAAACACATGAATATGTGTTCTAATGTTCTCGGAATTTTTAGCGTCATATTCCCCTAGGCATTATTCTTTTAAGTGATCACGTTCTTTATGTAAAGTAAATATTTTGATCGTCTTTTAGGTAATCTTTTAAAATTAAATCTTGACTTTTACTAGGTTGAATGTCATCAGTCTGAGATAAATGAGTATAGTCAGTACAATAAGCTTGGGCTTTTGGTAAATGTTTCGCCAGCTAGAAATAAGTGCTTGATTAATTAAGGATATCCCTACAAACGGTGAAATTTCTAGCCGAAGTGTCTGCTTCGCCCAGTATTGAAAATGAGCTGCTTCGGCAGCACGATAATGCTCATCTACTAGGTTTGGAGCTTCTTTTCGTGCTTTGTCCATTAACTGTATCCAACCTTCTTTCATTTTCATGATATCTGAAGACAAACCAGACGAATGAAGACGATATTGAATTAATACTTTATCAATTCCCTCAATCGTCCAATGACTTTGAAACGCAATTCTAAAAAGTAAGTCAATATCTTCAGAATACTTTATTGATTTATCAAATCCTCCTAAGGATTGAAAGATACATTTTCGTATAACAACATTTGATGTTGTGACGGTTGGGTTTGTATAGAAAAAAGTGTATGGCTGGAGATCTTTAGATATATTTGCCGTTAATTTACCGGTGCTTTTTCCATCAGGATCTATCAGTTCCACCCTTGCAAAACTGACACCTATCTCAGGGTGAGTATTCATGTAGTCAACATGAACTGATAACTTATCTGGTAGCCAGAGGTCATCTGAATCCAAGAATGCTATAAGTTCTGTAGTTGCCAGTTCAACGCCTAAATTACGGGCTGCGGAAACACCACCATTCTCTGTGGTAATAAGACGAATGCGTGAATCTAACTGACAATACTTATTAACTAATGTGGCGGTATTATCTGTTGAGCCATCATCAATGACTAGCAATTCCCAATCTTGATAGGTCTGATCTAGTACAGATTGGATGACTTCTGGTAGAAATCTGGCCGCATTATAAGCTGGTATAACGACAGAAATAGATGGCTTAATTTCCATAATCATATACTAGAAAAAACATGCTGGAATCTAGCATTGCGTCTGTTTAGGAAAGCGAAAGTTTTTCTCGGCCAGAGAATACAGACTTAGCAACTAAGAAGGTGAATATCGGTAAGAGTAATAGATGTACTCCTAAGACTACTCCAGCTACTACGAATATATTGAACTGGGCACCTACAATGACAGAAATGGTAAATATAATCGTGAAGAAAATGTTCCACTTGAGACCATCACTTCCACGGTCTACTGACAAGAGCAACTGCTCTGAAACTAGAGCAAAAGGTCTAGGGATAGCTGACAGGCAAATCATAATAAGAATTGGAATTGCTGGAATCCACTGCTTGCTGAAAACAATAGGGACATAGATCGGAGCCAGGCTGCTTTGTAATAGAACTAGGGGAAATATAATTGCTGCGCAAATTTTGAGACTTCGGATATAGCTTTGCTTCAACGCAGATAGGTTATCCCGTGCTGCACACAGATAAGGGAATACAGAATTAGAAAGCATGTTAATAGCTGTCAGACTAAGCCCTAGTCCTGCATTGAAAGCGAAGAAGTATAAGCCAAGTTGTTCAACGCTAAAGAATCGACCAATGAGTAGATAGTCAATATTTGATCTCAAGTAATTGAGCATTTCAATGCCCAATGTATATTTGGAGAAATTAAAAATTTCTCGCCATCCTTTCAAACTTATTTTCCCACTTGGTCGCCAGGAGTGATTCCTGTTATAGACAATTAAATAGGAAAATTGAGAAAGCATTAGGGCAAATACAATGCTCCAAATACCCATGCCCAATAGTGCAAGAATAACGACCAAAGACTGACTGAAAACGGCATTGATAGCTGTTGCGATCGCACCGATCTTGAGCCTGTTTTCTCGACGAATCAAGGCATCTTGAATCGCATAAAAGGGATTGAGAAGATAATTGCCAGCGGTGACGATAATAGGGAATAATAATTTTTCATTTCCATAAAAAGTGGCAATAGGAAATGCTAGTAGACATTGGAATAAAAAGATCCCAATACATAGAATCCAATTGCTCCAATATGCTGTTTCTACTATTGAGTCAAGCTCTTCTTGCGTGGCCTGAATGATCTTAGGTGCAACTCCACCCTTTTGTACGAAGACGGTAGAAAACTCAGTGACGGCAAAAATGATCGCCATCAAGCCATATTCTTCAGGGGTAAATACACGACCTAAAACAACTACTATGGCGATGCGAATTACGCGTCTGAATATTTGGCTCGCTGTTAGCCAGCCCATATTTTTGACGAGCTTGTCAGAGAACAAGCGCTTTAGTTTTTGTTGCATTATGATGGTGCAAGAATATTTATAAGGCTAACTATAGTAGTTGATGACATTGCTCTCAGCGATAATATATGAGAGCAGAGTATGGCGTGGCATTTTAGAAAAGATATAAACGAGTATAAATTCTCAAATAGATCTAGCTATCTCCTTGCCCAAGCATTAGTCAAATATTCTAAATAAGAAATTGAGAGGATTAACTAGGCGCGCTGCTAAATCTAAAACTGAACCGCTGGTTGTCTTAGGTACAACAATGACGTCCCCATCTTGAATCTGGTAGGTGTCGATAAGGTTACGCAGATCGACGACTTCTTGGACAACTTCACCAGTGTTGTCGTCCATTCGAATAAAGGCAACTTCTTTGAGCCTTGCATCATCGGTTGGGCCGCCTGCGATCGCAACAGCACTAGACAATGAGCTATTAGGCGGTACTGCAACCTCTCCGGGACTCGTGACCTCTCCAACAACTCGAACCCTTACGGTGTCTGGTGCTAGACTGGATCTTGCCAATAAATGATTATCAATGGTTTCGCCTTCTGGTAAGCTGGGAACAAAAACTAAGTCTCCATCTCTAAGCAACATGTCTTCTGGTAAGCTGGCGGACCAGAGGGCATCCCACAAATTAATCTCTGTATTGACTGTTTCACCATTGGGAAGCTCGCGTATAACCACGACATTACGGATGTCTGCCGTGCGTCTCACCCCACCTGCTTCTACTAACGCTTCACTCACTGAAGGTGGCGCGTAAGCTAATTGAGTATCTTGATTAATGTTGGTTGTATCTTGCAGTTGAATAGGGCCAGGACGGTAGACCTCGCCTGATACATTAACCACAACGGGACGAAGTGAATTTAAGGAGACCGAAACGGCAGGATCTACTAGAATTCGGTCGAGGATAATTCTCAACTCTTGAGTTAACTGATCGGTGGTTTTCCCAGCTGCAGCAACCTTACCTACGATGGGTAGGGCAATAGTTCCATCCGGTAATACAGAGAGTGGACCTGTATACTCTGGAAACCCATAAACACTGACTTCGATGCGATCGCCAGGACCTAATAAGTAAGAGGATGCTGCTGTAGATCTCAATGAGCCAGTATTAACAGCAAGCTCATTGAGGTTCGCACGAGTTGACTCATTGGAGGTAGTCTCAAGTGATACAAGAGACTGTGTAGTTTGTGCGATAGTTGGCATGGAGGCGTAGCAAATTATCCCCAAGACTAAGGGAGCTACTGCAGTTAGCCGATAATAAGTCAGTTGAAACATAAGTCTAAAGAGCGTTTGAGGACGGTGTTGTCTCTTTTGTATAAAAGGAAAGTAGGCTGGCCTAGCCCAATAATTAGAGTCGACCGTTTACGTTGGCAGGATCGCTAACGCTTTGACTATTCGGCACATTGACAAAATTGGCCTGCCTTTCAATAGGTGTATAGTCCTGATTGTTGTAGAAATAACGATCGGTGTTGCCTTTCACGTTAATGCCATTAGCAACTAGACCAAGCACATTTTGTTTTGACTGTGCCAACATTGTCTTCGTTGCACGAATGTTTTCGGCATTGGCCATGCCAGGGCGCATGACGAGCAGCACGCCATCTGTTGCCCGACCGATGGTGATCGCGTCAACTAGCCCTAAAATTGGTGGGCTGTCAATAATAATGTAGTCATATGCTTTTTCACTTGCCTGTAGTAGGGACGTAATCAGCTGAGATTCCAAAACTGCCAGAGGATTAAACGGAATAACTCCGGCTGTCAAGATGTGTAAGTTTGGCTCCTGAGAGACAATGACATCCTTAAGGGGAACTTGCCCTGAAGCAAAATTACTTAAACCTTGTACATTGGGCAAATCCCAAATATGATGTTGTGTTGGCTTACGTAGATCGGCATCAACAAGCAAGACAGTGTGGCCCAAATGAGCTAGTGTCAAGGCCAAGTTGGCAGCAACTTCTGATTTACCTTCACCACCCACTGCACTTGTAACTGTGACTGTCTTAACGTGGGTATCAACACAGGAGAATTTAAGGTTGGCTTGTAGAGCTTGATAAGCATCAAGAATAGAGCTGTATTCGGAATTCTTGACTAATATGCTAGGAATATCCGAACCCTTAGCATTGCCTCGCTTCCAGGCGGGGATGATACCCAAGAGGGGATATTCGTACAACTCTTGACCTTCTTGAACCGTTTTCACAGATTGGTCCAGGAGATCGGCCATAAAGGCAGTAATTAACCCTAAAAGAAGACCAGCAAAGCCGCCAGTCATTAAAAAGAGTTTCAGAGAGGGTCCAAGGGGCTCGTTAGGTATTAAGGCTGGGGAAACTATGCGAGCATTTCCAATATTTTGATTCTCTAAGACCTGAGCTTGCTGGAGGTTTTGTAACAAGGTTTCATAGGTGGTCTGAGCTGCAGCAAGTTGGCGATCTAATGCTCTCTCTTGTTTCTCTAAAACCGGAATAACACGAGCTCGACTCTGTTGACCCAATCGAGCAGTTGTCAATTCTTCAACTTGCTGTTGTAAACCAGATGTCGCTCCGTCGAGGCGTAAATACTCGGCGATTAAATCTTGTTCTAACTGGCCCGATTGGAGATCATCTGAAGGCAAGTTCAGTTCATTGGCACCAAGGGTGACATCAAGGCGCTCTTGAAGTAGTGCTTGTAACCCAGCCTCCTGATTGCGTAGGGTGATAATCTCAGGATGTTCGTCTCGGTAACGAGTACGGGCTAACGTTAAATCAGACTGAACAGTTTGTAGTTGTGCTAGTACGGTCTGAATGCCAGGTGATTCACTGACAAGCCCCACAGCATATGCTTCATCAGAACTAAGTTTGAGCTTCTGCTGTAGTTGAGATGCCTGAGCTGAGCTATCAGCTAACTGAGATTTTAGCTGAATTAAGGCGTTGTCCAGTGTAAACAGTGACTCAACCAGGTTACGGGACTCTTCTTCAAGGTCTACGATATTGTTGCCTTCTTTGAAGCGTCGTAGTGAAGCCTCTGCCTCTTCAACTGCTTCTTCAGATTCAGGCAGTTGTGCAGTGATAAATTCTTGGGCTGCTAATGCCGCAGCACGATTGGTCTGTATATCATTTTCAATGTAGATATCTGCCAATGTATTGACAACAGTGGCTGCTATTTCTGGATCTTCAGACGTATATGTAACTTTTAGAACATCTGTTCCAGGAACTCCAGTGACCGTAAGGCTCTTTAGCAGGTCTTCAGGCTGAAGTAGCTCACCCTCATCATCTTGTAGTTTTAATGTTTCGATGACTTTTTGGACAAGGGGAATGGAACGGAAAACCTCAATTTGGGTGTCCAGGGGGTTATCTAGATTAGTAAGTGCTCTGAGTTCTCTGTTACCGCCCTCCAGTCCAACTAGAGCAGACGCTTGGTTTGACAACTCGAATAAAAGTTTCGATTCGGCTTGATACTCAGGTTTTTGAGTAATACCAACGCCAACCGCTGCGGTTGTCGTTAGACCGAAAACAGTCAGAGCGATTAGCCAGCGACGCTTTAGAACTCGCCAATATTTCTGTAAATCTATTTCTATCTCTTTAACAGAGTTATCTTGAGATGCCATTGAACCTCACTGGGGAAAGGAACTAAGTAGGACGGAGAGGGTAATAATACTGAGCAATATCAGAGATTAAATCTGAAATTTAAGGTATATAGATTTCAACAAGCAATCCCATTGATAGAAAAAGGATAGGACTAAGTTCTAGATCGAGGTCTTGACTAGCTGTAACCATACGAAATTGGCCCCAGAGACACCTAGCAACTATTCCCAGATATCTTCAATAGAATTATGCCCATCTTTTCAAATGAACCAGTGACTAACCGTGAGAATTCGGTGGGGACATCAGAACTTCATGGCACTCATCAATTTTCTAAAAAACTGATAAAGCCTAGGAGCAGGTCACAGTATCAAAACCGATTTTGATCACTGCAAATTAGCGTAGCCAGGACTCAGTATTTCTCGGTCGGACGCTGTAGATCAGAACATTCCACTAATGTTTAACGAACTTTTGCTAAATAATCAGTAAACTGACTGAAATCAACAATTAACTGGCATCTAGAGTATGAAAATTGTGATGTTCCTCAAATTGCAACAAGCGAAGTCACTACTAGTAAGCACCCTATATAAGTCAGGCTAGGCGATTCTTAAACTATGTCAGTGGATAGTTGACACGTTTTAAAAACTGCCACATTAAACTGCAATTTTGATGGTGAGATCAAAGTTACTCTGGGCTGATGACCCAGTACGCTAATAGCCCGTGTCTAAGACATACGTAAGTATATGTAGACCAATGCTACCCGACTAGAGGTTATGAATCAAAAGATGCTGATATAGTTCCTGACTAGATTTTCCTGCTTTTTTAAAGTTCAAGTGATTTATCACTAGGCTGATTTTTTACAGCTGGGGTACTGAAAGTTACGGTGCCGACTCGTCATCGGAGTTCTCAGTAGTGGAGGATGTATCTGATGTTTCAGGCTCGTCAGTAGTTTCAGCATCTGTAGTTGCCTCTGAGGCTGCATCATCATTTTTGGCAAGCCAGTCGCTGACTGGGCGTTCGATACCGTTGTCTAAGCCTTTAGGAATGAGGTGAACGTCAACTGGATTTGATTCTGCGATGTCATTGGCTGTCATCACATATAGTGACGTACTGCTAAAGTCTTCATCGCCGACGGTTAAGGTATAGCTTTCTTCATCAACTATGAGTTGAATTTTAGCCGTAGGTGTATCTAAGCCGTAGGTGGCTAGCTGATCGGGAGTGGTGGAAATAGTTTCTTTAATGGTGTCGCTCGTAATGATATTGAGTAAAAAAGCGACTGATGATGGATCGGCTAAAGCTTTTTCAGGGGCAGTCATTTGCCATGCATCATCAGTCTTGATGAAGGACAGCGTGTTGTCGTCTCGTTCTACGGTGAATTCACTGACGTCAGTCTCAGTGAAGCTGTATAAGGTATTACCATTATTGGCTTGAGGCCCTTTGGGGATTTCAAGGATGGTGACGGTGGCGACAAGTGCGATCGCAACCCCTATTAATATTCCTGTACTACGCTGTAGCTTCATTTTAATAACTCCTTAGCGACGACGGAACCAAGCAATGCTTGCACCAACTAGTCCACCTAGGGGGAATACCAGCATTGCTAAAAAAATAACCACGATTTGCCGAGATATCGTCATTGTGATGCGACGGTTGGTGATTTCCTTTGGGCGAATTGACAATATGGCATCATCTAAGTCACTCAGCCAGGTGACACTGTTGAGAAAGACATCGCCGTTTAGTTGCTGGTCAAACAAGCCATCAGTGGCGAAGGTGGCATTACCAATAACAACAAGGCGAGATTCTTGCTCTGCATCGTCAGAGGGCTCGCTACTGTCTGCTGGCTCATCTTCAGGCTGTTGTTCAGATGTATCTTCTTCTTCTGTTTCTTGTGTTTCTTTTGTTGGTGTATTGTCGACTTCTCCCGCCGCTGCCTCTTCTATATCTGCTGCTGGCTCTACCTCCGGTTCTGATGAGGTCTCTTGTTGTTCTTCATCTATTTGGCTGGTAGGGATTTCTTCGGTGTCTTCTTCTGGAATCTCTTCATTGCTCGCTTCGGAGATCTCCTCTGCATCTTCTTCTGAGATGTCTTCTGATACCTCTTCCGACACCTCTTCTGAAACCCCTTCCGAAACCGTATTACTAGATTTGTCGGCTTCTCGGGTTAAGACGACACCGATATTAAATGGTCCCTCGGGTGCTTCCTGGGTGTCAACATTAAGTTCTCCTGTTTCTGACAGAGGTTCAGCATAGCTTTGGGCATTGCTGAGGAGTAGGGGAGTAGCTTCTACCCCTGCTACTGGTTCGATCAGAACTGGCCGAGCTAGGGGGTAAAATGAGCGGCCATTGTTAAAGGCTTCGGTAATGGGATGAGCACCATAGTTGGTTACCAATGGGGCTGCTGGGCCTAGCCCAACAATTTGTCCAGTGTTGGAGGTGTCGACAATGAGTTGTTCGTCTAGGGACACCCCCCAAGCTTCTAATAGAGAGTCTAGCTCTGGATCCATTTGGGGATCTACCATGAGTAGAATGCTCCCCCCTGAGTTGAGATATGCTTCTAATGCTTCTACCTCAGGTTCAAAGAAGGCTTGCTGAGGGCCTGCAATGATGACTGCATTTGCATCACTAGGTACGGTTGCTGTTTGGTCCAGGTTCAGGGTCTCAACGGTGAAATTTTCTGCCTCCAGGGCTGCGGCTGCCTGGGCATAGCCTGTAGCTGTGCCATCGATGACAAATTCTTCATGACCCTGAAGGAAGTACACGATGGCATTGCGATCGCGACTAATTTGGGCCAGTTTATTGGTTAAGTCCTGTTCTGTTAAACCTTGTGTTCCTAGGGGTTGAACAAAAACTTTCTGATCGCCTACAGCGAGGTGTACCTCCCGCCCTTCACCACTAAGATTAAAATCACGGGCCGCTGCCGGGTCTTGGATTGGATTAATGTGCTCGTAGGTGAGCTGATCATTAAACTGGCGATAACTGTCTAAGAGCTGCTTATCGTTAGGATTTAACGTCGAGTCAAAAATCACGACCTTAACGGGCTGGTTTAGATTTTTTACGACTGCCGTTGATTCCGGCGAGAGAGTAAATAGTCCGCCTTCGGTGAAGTCAATGCGAGGCCCGTACTGCACCGCTAAGAAGTTAATAATGCCCAAGATTACTAACACTGAGACTGTGGCCAACAATGCGTTGGTTCCAGCCTGGGTAGAGCGGCTTTGCCAGAAGCTACGGTAGCCAAAACCTCCCAAAACCAAACTGATCAGGGTCAGCACTAAACCCACAATCAGAAGAACGATGGGTAGAATGCTCCAGGTATCTATAAACCCAGCAACCAGGCCTGCCGTGGTTAAGGCTAATCCGGGCCATAGCAGCCAGCGAAGATATTTACGAGAGGTAGATAGCGCTTTCATAAGTGAGGGGCAAAAGGAGAAAAACAGAATGAAGGTAAAGAGTTTTGAACTTTAAGGTTTGAATTTCAGTCCTTTTACAAGGTTTAACTGAGCCAAAGGCAACTAATTCAAAACCAATAACTTAAACCTCAAAACTTTTTTAGTTTCTCTGAAACCTGAATGCTTCAATGGATTGAGCGGTTAAAAACAAGCCTAAAACACTGTAGGAGAGAAAGAGTATGAGACCGCTAATGTCAAAAACCCCTTGGATAAAGTCGTTGTAATGTGTGAGCAGGGAGAGATGACTGATCGCCTCACCTAGAGGACCTGGTATCCCACTGGCAACGCCTTCAATTAAAAATAAGACCAATATCAAGGCAAACGTTAAAATGGCTGCGAGCACCGTGCTTTCAGTCAGCGAGGAGATAAACATCCCCAGCGAAAGCACCCCCGCAGCTAGCAAAATGAGGCCGCCATGGCCCAAAAATAGCAACCGCATATCAAAGGGGGGATCAGAGGCTCCAACGATTAACGCTTCGAGTACGAGCAGCGGTAACACCATGGTGAAAAAGAAGGTCACCACACCTAGCAGTTTGCCAAGGGCAACGGCCCAGTTGGTAATGGGAGAAGTGGCTAAGAGCTCCAGGGTGCCTTGTTTGCGTTCTTCTGTGTATAACCCCATGGACAGGGCAGGCAGAATAAACAGGGCTAGGGAGCCCAAAAGTCCCAAATAAAGCTGTATAAATTCATAGGGCAGATCGATAGGTGTGGTCTGTAGTCCAGCCTGATCGGCAAAAGCTGCCTGGGCCACAACGCCCTGGGGGCCAAATACCAGGATGACTAATAAAAAACCAGCCAGTAACCAAAAAATAGTGGCGACGCCGTAGGCCAACGGTGAAGCAAAGTAGCTTTGTAGCTCTCGGCGGTAGATGGCAAGGATATTGCTAATGACGGTAATAATGCTATTCATCGCTGTCTGGGTCCGATGGGCTATCTGTTGGGCTATCTGGGGATGGCATGTCAGTTCTATTTTCTGGGGATGAGGGGGGTGGCGCGTCAGGGCTGGAATCGGCTGCATTATCTGTAGGCGGTGCTGGGGCGGATTCAGGAACGGCTTCGGTGGCTTCTTCAGTTGTTAAGCCGATAAACACGTCTTCTAAGCTGACGCGATTGCGGGATAGTTCATAGAGACCGAGGTTGGCGTTGACGATAGCCCATGCGATCGCACTGCCCGGATCTTGGTCAGTGGCTGCCATCACCTGAAATCGATGGTGGTTGTCCGCTAAGCCTTCATCCGACAGCGATTTTACAGAGTCCACCTGGTGCAGTTTGTTCAGGACGGCTTGAGCCTGCTCTGGGTCACCAGCCACTTCAATGGCATAGCCTAGCTGACCTGCCAGACGGGCCGTGAGATTGTCTGGGGTGTCCGTGGCAACGATGCGGCCTTTGTTGATAATGGTGATGCGATCGCACGTCATACTCACCTCAGGCAAGATGTGCGTTGAAAGAATGATGGTATGTTGTCCTGCCAGACTTTTAATCAGATTGCGGACATCAATAATCTGTTTGGGATCGAGACCTACGGTGGGCTCATCCAAAATAATGACCGGTGGATCGTGGACGATGGCTTGGGCAATGCCCACCCGCTGACGAAACCCTTTGGAAAGTTTGCGAATTAAGACCTTCTTCTTCTCGCTGAGATTGCATCTCTCCATTGCCGAGGCCACCTGCTTGTCCCGATCTTCAAGGGGCACGCCTTTAATTCGAGCTACAAAATACAGAAACGCCTCCACGGTCATATCTGGGTACAGCGGTGGCGTCTCAGGCAAATAGCCAATGTTTTGCCTGACCGCCATCGAATCAGTGTGCACCTCGTGGTTAGCAATACGGGCTGTTCCACTGGTGGCTGGTAAATACCCTGCCAATATGCGCATGGTTGTGGTTTTCCCGGCCCCATTAGGGCCTAAAAAACCTAAGATTTCTCCAGGCTCTACTTTGAAGGACACATCGCTAATCGCAACGGTCGAGCCGTAGGCTTTGCTAAGCTGCTCTACCTCAATCATGGTTCACCCAATAGAACTAAGCCGAATATCAAATCAAAGGCGATTGATCTCGCTTGACCATTCTGCCACTGAATTTCATAACGGTTGCTGCAAAATTGTGCAACCCTATACGGACTAACGGGGGTAGAACTTACATCCCTTTAGCATCAGTGGCTATAGCCCGCGCATCAACAGTTTCAGGCGCTCTTAACATAAAAGCCCTTCTACTCTGTATGACACGCTACGACACGTTAGCACATACATTTGAGTGCAGATTGAGTGCAGTGGTCAATAGTCAGGTAGCTCTGGTCTTTGAACCATATGAGCATAGGTAGATGCCACCATTTTGGTATTAGCGTGGCCTGCCATCTCAGCAGCCTGGGGAAGTGTCCATTCTTTGTACTCCAGGCCGTGACTAATGAATGTATGCCGAGCTGTGTAGGGAGGGCGATAAGGGATACCTGCCTTCTTACACATGGGCTTCCAACAACAGTCACGAATGTACTGATCATTAATTGGCTGGCCCTTTATTGTGGTGAATACCAGATCGTCTGCTCCTGATTCACTGCCATGACGCTGTCTAAACATGGCGATTAGCCTTTCATTTAAAGGCAAGACCCTGACGCTGCCGGTCTTAGTCTCTTTCCGAACTCTTGCGTAACCTGCTGTTCGACCGTCACCGGCGCGGCTTAAGGACTCGCATATGGTGATGCATCGTCGTTTCAGGTCAATATGTTGCCACCTCAACCCAATAGCCTCGGAAGGTCTGAGGCCCAATGAGAATAGAACTACACATAGGTCATGAAACTGGCTACAACGTTCATCCGTCTTGAAAGCTAACAGCAAGGCCTGTACCTCTTGGACAGTGAATACATCATGACTACGAGGCTTGGTTTTGATGACTTTGATGCGCTCGATGTCAACGAACGGATCTGCATCTAAATGATTTGCGATCGCAAGCCACCTACCAAACTGTTTGAGAATGCCAAGGTTTTTGTTAGCCGTAGTTGGTGACTGTTGGCCACGTAGCTTTTCTACTAGGGTCGTTGCATCGTCAGGTGTTTTGATGTCTTGTCCAAATCGTTTGATATGCGATCGCACCGACCGATAGCGAGATGCAATGGTCTGCTCACTCAGGCCCTGCTCACGCTTATAGTCAATGAACTCATCGAACAGTTCATAGGTTGATGGTTGCTTGACGGCCTGATCAGCAGAGATATGCTGCAAGCGATAGCGGTCTAAGGTGTGGTCATATTCGCCATAGGCGATATCTCGGGCTACTTCACTGCTGACCCGCTCAGCTATTTGGCGGTTAATCGGAGTATCGGGCAGCCCCAGTGAGAGGTGACGCTGTTTGCCGTCATAACGCCATCGAAGCCGGAGCATGTTGTTTCGTGCCCACACCACAACAGCCCCTTTCTTGTGGCGGGTCTTTCTGCGTTTAGCCATTGTGAAGAGCGATGAGAGAGAATGTGACAGTAGACAGTTGATGTGACAGTTGCGTTTAGCCTTAAGGCCCTATGTGGGGTAACTATGTGTGCCGTCTGTGTTGTTGAATCTGAAAGCTTTGATGTGAAAAGGTTTCAGGCTACACAGACGTAGTTTTTTGTCTGTGTGTGTCTGTGCATGTCTGTGCAATTAGGCCGATTTCAGCACAGATACGCACAGATAAAATAGGCTATCTGTGCGTCATCTGTGCTGGATGAAAGTGTTGATATTAGGAAGTTATAATGCTTATGCACAGATAGCACAGATAGTTATACCAAAAAAGGCTAAAAGTCTTTTTTCCATACTCTTGCTCTTTTGCCGCAGTGTGACACTGGATGCTTGGTTTGCTCCCATACGAGCGCTCGCATGATAGAAGCAACACGCCGCTGTTTGCCAGAATCCAATTTGTCAATTGGAATGTCCAGCGCGTTGATGAGAATCTGGTTTGTTGAAACTGCATCCATGCAGTCCACATAGTCGGTTACTACTTCAAACCATGGATCTCGGGCTTCATATTGGCTGATTTCTTGGTCTACGGCTAACTGTTCCTCGTCATTGAGCCACCACTGTGTGCCTGCAAGATATAGCGTGGTAGCAGCCGCCCATATGAGGTCACGCTCGCATTGCAGCTCAGTGACGTTTATCGGCTTAGTCACTGGAATTACCCAGAAACGACGATTACCGGTGGGGTCAGCCAGAAACTGTTGTTGGTTAGTGGAGCCGACAATTACCGATGATCGCCGCATGGTTTCTGACGAACGGGCATAAGGTGCCCTCACCAAATCAGTGGGACAGGACATGAACGCTTTGACCTGGCTGACGTCTTTCCGTCTGAATACGGTCTCCAGTTCGGCCCACTCAATCATCCAGCGCTGATGCAGTTTGAGCCGTTCGTCCTTGTCAGATGTGGCCCCCAATGAATCATCAAACCATTCCTCTGATGCCAGTGTTCTAAAAAAAGTTGACTTTCGATATCCTTGACGACCCTGGAGGATGAGCGCACAGTCATGCTTGCAACCTGGCTCATAGGCACGGGCCACAGCTGCAATGAGAAACTTTTTGATGAGAGTTTGGTGGATAGGGATGTCAGCCCCTAAGTAACGGTCAGCCAGGTTATCTAAGATGCTCGTGTTGTCCCCATGCTGGTCCAACGTGCTTTCTAGATAGCGAGTGACCGGACTGTACTCATTGGCCTTAGAAAGCTTGACGGTGATGTCTGCGATGTCTTCACGGCTCCCTTTGAGAGATAAGCCATGGGTGACAATCATCTCTAACCTGGCAGCAGCCGGGTCAAACGGTTTGCTATCCAGCTCTACGCGCTTAAATAGAGTGTTGTACTGTAGGCGTTTACCAAAGTGTTGTTCTATCAGCCGGTACTCCTTGAGAAGCTTGTGAGCTTCTTCTGATGCCGTAGGTGGTATGCGCTCTTTCACCCTCGCATTGAACAGTTGGGTAGCCGTAAATTTGTCGCGGCTCTCCTGTTTACACCACTCTGCTAACTTGGCTCCAGCTGTTTCCTTGGTCTCATAGCCCATCTCCACCATGTCAATGAGCTCATCCACCTTGCATTCCAACTCGGCGGCGGCAATCTCAACATCGCGGTCTTTTTGCTTGCGGCTTTTCTTCCTGGGTTTCCGCTTTGTGGGAATACTCTTAGCCGACTGAGGGCGATGCTTCAGGGGGGCGATCGCATCCATGATCGCCTGCGAGTCACAGCCATTAGACCAGCATTGAAATGCACCGTCATTCTCTCTAATGGTGAAATTGTCATCCTCACACACCGGGCAGATGTACCTGCCTTTCTCCTTTGCTGGGGTAAGCTTGTCTACATGGTCACGGATGTCGAAGCTATTCCGGTTGCCAGTTGAGATAGGTGGAGAGTATCGCTGGCCATTTTTTTGACCCAAATTCTCACGGTCACTGTCCCCTGAGCAGTGGCCGTTTTTACTATCTGTAAGCATGGTTTTTCTGCGTTGATGTTGATGGTTCCGCGCCAGGCGCAGGTGGTTCTGGCAATGTGGACTTGAGATAGTCATGGACGGCTCTGTCATGTTGGTGGGAGCCTCGGTCGGTGAACCAGGACAGACACAGCCGGACGTTGTAACGGATGCCAGACCTTGGGTGATCAGGGTTCAGGTACACCCAGTAGGTGCCTTGTGGCCATTGACCGTCCTTGCGCCGGTCACGCAGGTATGACCTTGAGACGCCCATGCGTTTGCATAGGTCGCTTGCTTTGATAAATGGGTATTGCATTGCTCAGTATCTTGTTGTTACTCGGTGCGGTTTCCACCGACAGATATCAGCCTAGTACATCTGTCTTTTTCCCTACAACCCTTTTACGGCAATGGTTTTAATTGGTTGTATGTGCAACTTTTGGTGTATGTGCTGTTTGCTGATGAATGTTGTAAAGATAGGTTTTCAGTGGTGGATGGTTGCAGGTGTTGTTTAGTGGTCACAGCATCAAGGCAAATACCTCAATGTTGAACATTGGAAAAAATTAGCGACAAAGGTTTAGCCTTTGCGGGCAAAAACTTTAGATATTTCCAGGTGCATGTTTGGGAACTAACTGAGAGGTGATCCGGGACGGTGTGTTCACGCTGGCCCTGTCAACATCACCGCACCCCAGATCGTTAGACCTCCTACGCTTCTGCCAGTTATGGCCAAAAACAATACAGTTACGAAATGTAACGGCGTTTATGGCAGTCTGGTCGATGATTGATGTCGGCAGGGCCAGCGGCGCTTATCTAGGGTCAGCTTGAATAGACTATCGGCCAAAGAAGGTTCTCGTTTCCTGCCAGTTAACCAGTCTTCTGATGGGTCTCCCACGGTTTCAATGTGGTACACCCATTCATAGGTTGAAAACTCCAAGCTGTTCCACTCAAGCCCCATCACTCTGACGAGTTCGCCGTGCCATTCTCCGCATGGAGTCCTAATAATCGATAGGCATAGTTCGAATATATGGAACTTAGGCGTAGGTATAAAGTCTCCATTGGTGATGGCTTTCGGTGACCATCGATCATAGGCGTTGATGATGGCGGTCCCTTTGTCAGGTGATGTCAATGGCTGTTGTAACTGCTGTGTCATGGTGATTTATCCCTCTAAAGTGCTTTGGGTGTAGTGGTTAGATTTCGGGGACCTGAATCTGTCTTGACTGACTGATGTAGTAGCGCTGGATGGTCGGGATGCTGACTCTACAGAGGTAAGAGACGTCGATATCTGACACGCCAGCCTTAAGCATCTCGGTGATAAACGTATGTCGGCAGTGATATTGACCCAGGCGAAAAGCAACTTTGCGATCGCAAACTAGCGAAGTAATCAAAGGTCGCCAATGACGTGTTTGGAAATTGCGGTAGTCAAAGTGGTTGCCCTTGATTGACGGCAGCACCCAACGGCTGTCACTGGTCTCTCGGAGCTGAGCTAAAAACGCCTGCATCTTGGCGTTACATGGGAACTTAGTGGCCTGATAAGTCTTGGTGGGTTGGATCAGGCCGGTGTCAATTGGCCTGGCCTCTTTGATCAGGATGTAGCTGTTGTTGTGGGCTACGTTCTCCCAGCGCAATGCACTCGCTTCCTCAGGCCGACAGCCAGTGAAGAACAAAAACCATACCCAATTGGAGTAGTAAGGGTCTTTCTCCTCAAAGGCCTTGATAATCTTGGCCCGTTCATCATTCGTAAATGCTGTGTAGTTCCCTTCGGTCAGTTGACGGCGATGGTTTAGATATTTCGCCAGACCGCAGAAGGGATTGCGAGGGCACTTATCCATGGCAACGGCCCACTTAAACGCGGCATTCCATTGCTGTAGCGTTCTGCGGGCCGTCTCTACTGAGAACTGAGTCAAGAGCCATTCACGCATATCGTGCGAGTCATTGAGATCCTGTTTGGTTCGCATCATGGTCAATATGCGCTTTTCAACCTTGAGATAGTCCCGTATGTAGGTGCTTGGACTCACAACAGGACGTCTGAACTCGGCGTAAGCAAGCCAGGTGTCATAAAGCTGTTTTGGGGTTACCTGTCTATTCATCGTTTTCCGCCCTCAAGTGTTCCGGCTGTGGCACATCTCCCCTCAGTGGCAAATGTGGCAAGTACGGGCAGATATGACCACATTTGCCGCCATAGGCTCTCATACCTGATCACCCAAGGACGACAAATGTGGCAAGTACGGGCAGATATGACCGAATTTGCCATAAGCCCTGTTAGCGGCGTGGGTGAACCATGTCCCCGTTGCCGTGCTGGTCTTGTGTTAACGTGCATACGTCTCATTTCCTTGTTGGACTGAGGCTCATAGGCACCTGGGGCAAGTTGGAAGCTGGCTCAGGTGCCTTTTTAACTAACCGAGATGTTAACACGGTGTGGTCATAGTGTGCACACTTAGGGTAGAGTCAGTGCATGTCTAGTAACCTGGTGAGGTACAAAGTGAGCACAAAAATAAGCGTGGCTACCGATAAGGCGAGGCTGGTAGCGTACTGCGACCACGCCACCAAGAAAAAACTCGAAAGGCTAGCGGCATTGCGTTTTAGGAGTCTTAGTAACTTAGTTGAGTCGGTTTTGGCTGCAGAGATTGCCAGAGCTGAAGAGTCAGGTGAGCTGAAAGATGAATGCCAGTGAAAAACAAGATTAAACAATTCCTTGATGCGCGGGGGATTACAACCTATCGATTCCAGAAGGACGTTGGTATTGCCGTCAGTACCGCCTACAACCTTTACAAGAGACCAGACCAGTTACCGTCATCAACGGTTCTGACTAAAATTTGTGACACCTACGAAATTCAGCCAAACGAGGTATTGGAATGGATTGCACCAGAGCGAGAGGCTAATTAGACGCTGGGCGAACGTCTTGGCGGGTGATCGCCCAGGCTTTTCGACTGACAATGTTTGAGCAATTCAATGCAAGAAAGGCAATTCAACTGTTGAATCTGTTGAATTGCCTTTCTTGTGCTGAGGCCCATAGGCACCTGGGGGAAGTTCGACGCTAGCCCAGGTGCCTTTTTGATTAACTGAGATTTAGCCCCCTATATTGGGCGGGATAACGGCTTTATTTCTCAATGTCCACAGGTCCACAAAACAGCTAAAACCCTTGCTACATCTATTGTGGACCGGTCCACAAAGCAACGTTCATTGTGGTGTACGTCCACAATGCTGTGGACCCTAATCCACCGTCAAGTCCACAGCAAGTCCACCGTCAAGTCCACAGCAAGTCCACAAAGCAAAGACTGTTTTTGACTGTCCTTGACGTCAAGGACACTGTCAGCCGACAGGTATTGACGTCAAGGACACTGTCACCATGACACCTGTCAGCTGACACCATGACACCTGTCGGCTGACACTCGTTGACACCAACTCAGACCCAACCCAGTGACCCACAGCGACCCAACCCAGTAATTGACCCAGGACTGATCCAGGACTGACCCAGTGGCCCAAGGTACCGTTTTTGGAGTGCAACCGGGGTGCTGGCGACCCCTCATCTATGAGTGAATGATTTTGCCAGTTTCAGACGGTACTGTTTTTGGAGTGCAACCGGGGTAGGTAGCTATTTTTATGCATTTGAGTGCAGATTGAGTGCAAGGCATAAAAAAGAACGATGAAACCATTGAAAAATGGCCATCGCGTTCTACCCTATACGGAAAGAATGCAGCAGTCCACCATGACCAGTAATAACCTAGGCCCTGAGAATTCTCTGACTTTTCTCTATTACTTTGGCACCACCACCCTGATTACGATTGTCTTAGCTAGTCTGGTACTTAACCTCAGCCCAATGAGTGTTGTACCGAATCAGCTGGGTTTAGTTATGGGGCTGGTGGGCGGTGGACTGGGACTGTACTTTAATCGCTCCATCACCCTCAAACAGTCAATTAAGGGACATAAAGTATTTCTTAATCAGATTGAACAACCTTTGACTGAGCTGGGCTACAGTCGTGTGGAAGACGATAGCTTGCCGACTGACCTTGTAATGTATGCCCGTAACAATATACGGGGGTTACTATCGGGAAAAATCTATATCCGATTGGATGGCAAAACAGCTTATATCACTAGCCGAGCTGTCCATATTCGTGGCCTGAAGCAAAAGCTGTAAAGTTGTGCGTAATTGGGTTTCTTTCCTCCTTTACATTCAACCTGTGCTCATTATCTAAAGATGGCTAAACCTAAGAAACAAAAATTTCCCCATCTCCTTGGGTCAAAATGGACGGCCCAGCAGCGCACCATGGGTTGGCGGCATTTTCAAGTCACAAATCGTAAAAATGAGGGCAAGCTCGTTTTTGCAGAGCTAGTGGCATCTTGTGATCCAGCGGTTCGATTTTGGATTAATGCCAACGTGCTCAAGAATCGACAGCTGTGGAGCTCAGGATGGCAAACTCTGGATCAAATAACTGGCGGGCAAAACAAAATCGATGGCATATCTTAACCATTCTTCTGGAGAAAGAACGCTAGTATATTAATTGAGTAATAATCTTTACAGAAGGTGCATTGCATTTGTCCATTGCTTGTTTGGACATATGTTGAGTGGCATTCATTAAAGGTTCTGTTTAAGCTAGTAACAGTTTGTGTTTCTTGAAATAGTTACATGGGCCTTTTGGAATTATTTAGCTTAAGTGCGATTGATGTACAGCTCCAACGCTCCCGAACCTGAATTAATGAAGGCGATTTTACAGCCACTGTTGGATGATTTTCAGCATTGGTTTAGTCGTTCCATTAATTTATTGGAATCTGAGACTATCGATTTCCTAGGCGAGCATGGGCAACAGGATTTACTCAATCGGGTGCGTCGAGCTCAACAACTGGTGAGTGCATCCCAGTCACTATCTCAGGCTATAGGCAACCAGGCAGGTGTAGATATGGCTGTTGTGATGTCTTGGCATCAGTTAGTTCATGAATGTTGGAATGTGGGTATCCGCTTTCGACAGCAGCAAGCCCAAGCGGCCCCCAGCAAACCTAAAGAGGATAATTAGCGCAATCGCTTTTCCCTATGCTGCATTTACTCTATATCTTCGCTTTTACTATCCTGGCCGTATTGGCAATTGTCAACTTGGCCCGCAATCTCATTAGCTTGGGTATCGAAACCCGACGGGTGAGTGGTAATACGGCTGAATCAAAGTCCAGTCAACGTCGCGTGCCTCATCCTGAGCTGTTGGACAGCGATGGCAATGTGTTGGATGAGCCTCTGCTAGTCATGCGCTCCATATCCATCAAAGATGCCCGTGAGCAACTAGATGCGATTTACGATTCATCTGGTGGTGGCAATCCTTTGGATGAGACAAAGGACGATTAGTTTCCTTTAGGGCAATGGACATTCTTAAAGAGTTAGAGCATGGCGAAGTTTGTAAATGACTTTACTGTGCTCTAAGCTCTTTTTGTATCTCTAACAGGGTTACTTTCAGGGGTATTTCTTATGTTTCTGATGCGAAATCTTGACTGATAGCACCCGGTATTAGAAGGGCAAAGCCTATAAGGGAGTGCCCCTATGGGATTGGCATCATTTCACGTTCAACATAGTTATAAACCTGTACGAAGATCCGCTCACCTTTAAATCTGAATATTTCCTTGGGCTTAGCTCAGCTGAATTTCAGCCAAAACCTATTTAATTGGAGCTGATATTGTCCCATGGCATCCTATGGATTTAGAGAATACATTAGTCATTATTCCAGCGCTGAATGAATCCACCACGATTGGCAATGTAGTTAAATCCTTGCGTAACCAAGGATTATCCCACATTCGTGTGGTGGATAATGGTAGTCAAGATGGCACTGCGGACGTAGCTGCTCAGGCGGGGGCTGATGTTGTCCAGGAACACCTGAAAGGTTATGGGCAAGCTTGCTGGCGAGGATTGCAGTCAGTCCCTGAAGGTATCGAGTGGATTTTGTTTTGTGACGCTGACGGTAGTGATGATGTAAGCCAGCTGCCAGAGTTCTTTGCTCAGCGAGAGAGCTATGACCTGATTTTGGGGAACCGTCGGGGCACGGAATCTGGGCGTCAGCAACTGAGTCCAGTACAAAACTTTGGTAATGGGTTATCCGGTACGCTCATTGCTTGGGGGTGGGGCTATCGTTTTCATGATTTGGGGCCGCTGCGATTGGTGCGGAAGACATCTCTAGAACAGATTGGGATGTGCGATCGCAACTTTGGCTGGACCGTAGAGATGCAGGCCCGAGCAGTAGAGTGTAACCTACGTATCCGTGAGCTACCCGTCAATTATCTGCCCCGTCAGGGCGGTCAGTCCAAAATTTCAGGCACTGTGTCCGGTAGCTTCAAAGCCGGAACCATTATTTTGTCCACGCTGGCGAGTTTATATTGGCAGAATCTGTGGCGAGGCAGTGATCAAGAATCTGCCCAAGCTAATGCCCCTGGTTTACTGTGGATGAGTGCCCTGTTGCTGGTTGCTGGCACCGTTTACACATTGCCCCATGGTGCCTTTAGTGAGCCATCCTCGGTGATCCAATTTTGGATTGGTAGCGCCATTATGGCGGCAGGCTTTGTTCTGGCCTGGGGGGTGCGTAGTATTTCAGGTGTGTGGTTTTGGAGCGTGGCCATTGTTACTCGGCTGTTGCTCTTGGCTATGTATCCCGGCAATGATATCTGGCGTTATCTGTGGGAGGGCTACGTTCAGCTCCAAGGATTTAGTCCCTATGACTTTGCGCCGACGGCTGATGTGCTGGAGCATCTACGTACGCAATGGTGGGACCAAATCAATCACCCCTATGCCTCAGCCATTTATCCACCGGTAACCCAGTTTGGGTTTCGCACCCTGGCCAGTATTTGGCTATCGGTACCGCTGTTTAAAGCGGCGTTTGCAGCAGCAGATCTGGCAGTGTGTTGGTTGCTGAGTCGGCGGTTTGGTTATCGAGCCACACTGCTCTATGCCTGGAATCCACTGGTGCTCTATAGCTTTGCCGGTGGTGGGCACTATGACAGTTGGTTTGTCCTGCCGTTGGTGATGGCCTGGCTGTGGTTTGACCGCCCCAGCCATCAACCTGAAAAATCCAGTTCCCTGCCACCCTTCACCTATTTGGGCAGTGCTTTATTTGTGGGCATTAGCATTGCTGTTAAGTGGATTTCACTGCCCGTACTGGCTTTTCTAGTCTGGCATGCTCTACGTCGAGGCCGTATCGGTATGGCCTTGCTAAGTGGTGTTACCGGCCTGCTGCCTGTGATTCTGGCGGCTATTCCTTTCTGTAGCCCCACATCCTGTCCCCTCGTCAGATTTGGCTCTTCGTTTGTGGTCACGGGCCGTTGTGCAGAGCTTATTCCTTACATTGTGGAACAACTGTGGGCACCCTCGCGCTGGGCCAACTGGCTCTATGCTTTTCCATTGGCCTTAGTGATCGTGTGGCTGCTGCTGAGAGCGACCACATTTCACAAGTTTACAGAGTGGTACCTGATTGGCCTGATGGTGATTTCGCCCATCGTACATTTCTGGTATCTCAGCTGGCTGATGCCCTTTTTGGTATTGAGTCGCAATCTGGGCATTCGGCTCATCAGTCTTTCTGCCTACGTGTATTTCACCTTGCTATATATGTCAGCTGCAGGAGACCATAGCTGGATTTTGCCAGAAGCTCAGCGTCATATATTGTGGTGGCCGTTTGTTCTAGGAGTTGCCTGGAGTAGTGCTAAGGTAACGTGGCCGCAACTGGCGCTGACACCAAAATTGAACAGAACTTAATGCACTTCTCAGGATTTGTTCAGTTGGCAATGAGAGATTGCAAGTGACTGCTCGCTGACTCCTCATTCAAGAATAGTTATGAAACGTAAGTATTTATCCGCCCTTTTTCTGACTTGCTCCATTGGTTTAGTTGGTTGCTCCACGAGTGCTGTGACTACAACCGCTGACCCATCTTCAGCCCAGGTAGAAATTGCGTCTGCCCAGGGGGTCGATTACACCCTTTACGATGATGTGCTGAGTACCTATGTGGACGACTCTGGCTGGGTCAACTATGCTGATTTGCAACAATCTCGACAGGCGTTGGATACATTCAACAATGGTTTAGCCACTATAGATGATGCCACTTTGAGCAGCTGGAGTGAGGAAGAACAAATTGCTTTTTGGATAAATGCTTATAACTCTCTAACACTAAAATCGATTGTTGACCAAACTCCTCTAAAGCCTAGTATTAAAGATATTACAGGGGTGTGGCGTCTGCGTAAGCATCCGATCAATGAAAAAGAAAAGACGTTAAACAACATTGAGCATGATGTTCTGAGGGTTGACTTTGATGAACCTCGACTCCATGCGGCCATTGTCTGTGCTGCCATTAGCTGCCCCCCGTTGCGTAACGAAGCCTTTACCGGCGAAAATCTTGACGCTCAGCTGGATGAACAAGTAGAGCAATGGCTAGCAAGACCTGACGGCCTCAAAATCGATAAAGCAGCTGGCGAAGTCAAGGTGTCTAAAATTTTCAGTTGGTTTGGCGGCGATTGGATCCCTAGCTATGGTGTAGACAGTGGCTTTACCGGCAGCAAAGAAGAGCGAGCTGTTCTGAACTTTATTAGCCAGTACGTTAGTGATGAGGATCGGGCTTATTTGGAAGCTGGTGATTATCAGGTTAGTTATTTCGACTACGATTGGACTCTCAACAACCAGCCATAGTAAAGCAGGTGTTGCTGATCCTCAATGTGATTTTATCTGTAGCGTTTGGGTAGATTCTGCCTGCTATTGATCGATGCCCATGGCAGATCAGCAACGGCATTAAACAAACATCAAAACAATGAGGGGTGACATCGTGCATACGAGTGCTTGTCTGATGTTGTTCACACGGTACCCCGAAGCTGGCAATACTAAAACCCGGCTGATTCCCTATTTAGGTGCGGCGCAGGCGGCTGAACTCCAGCGATGGATGACGGCATCCATGGCCAATGAAATGGCTGCTCTGCGTCCAGATATTGATCGGCAAATCCATTTTTCTGGCGGTAGTTTGTCGCAGATGCAAGCCTGGTTAGGGCGGCAGTTTACCTATCTGCCGCAGTTTTCTGGTGGTTTAGGCAGTCGCTTGCACCAGGCATTTGTAGAGAATTTTCGGTCAGGCAGGGATGCTGTGGTTGCGATTGGGGCTGACTGCCCTCAGCTGAGTACCCGCCATTTTGAGCAGGCGTTTAAACAGCTCAAAACCCATGATGTGGTGTTAGGGCCAGCGGCGGATGGGGGGTACTACTTGATTGGGTTAAATCGACCCCAGTTCCAACTATTTGAGAATATTCCATGGGGCACTGGTGAGGTCTTTGAGCGGACGATTGCGATCGCAAATCATCTAAACCTATCCGTTGTTACCCTGGAGCAGCTGCGGGATGTGGATCGCCCAGAAGACTTGGAATTGCTCAATCAAATTCCCATTTATATTTAAGGGTTGTGCCATTGGAGGGTAATCCTCGTAGGGGCGTTCCCTGGAACGTCCCTACGATGGATATTTCATTAGATGCGGCTGACCTGTTTAGGGATGTAATATCGGGCCTTGCTCGGCACCATACGAGCGTAAAGATTTTCTAGCTGGGTGATATTTTGGCTGAGGGTATAGCGATCCAAAACACGCTGACGAGCCTTGCTGCTCAAAATTGAAAGCATTTCAGGATGATTTCGCAGTAAGGGCAAAATAGTTTGTAACTGCTGTGCTACACGTTGAGTATCAATCACAATACCTGCTCCGTTTTCGAGCACTTCGCCATCGGCCCCCGCATCAGTAGCAATGCAGGCTGCACCACAGGCCATCGCCTCCAATAACGATAACGATAGCCCTTCAATTAAGGACGGCAAAATAAATGCATCCGCACCTTGCAAAATTTCGATGCGGCGATTCTCATCGGCAACGAAACCTAGCCAAATGACTGAAGTATCGGCTCCGTAAGCCG
This sequence comes from Leptothoe sp. LEGE 181152, assembly GCF_032906605.1. Lineage (NCBI taxonomy): Bacteria > Bacillati > Cyanobacteriota > Cyanophyceae > Nodosilineales > Cymatolegaceae > Leptothoe > Leptothoe sp. LEGE 181152. Next base: position 205,282 of record NZ_JASATU010000004.1, on the reverse strand, counting down.
TCTTTAAGGCCATTTCTAGGGGACCACTGCCGACAATGATAAGTTTGTTCTTGCCTCTCATGTTGGCCAGTTTCCAACCCTTGAGCAGCGACTCTACATTTTTCTCAATAGCCAGTCGGCCCTGATAAACATAGATTTGGTCCGCCCTAAATTCTTGTTTGATGCGGGAATGGCCAGGAGCATACCGATAGATATCCACACCGTTTGGAATAACGGCTACCCGTTCTGCAGGTACTCCAAGTTTGACTAAGAGTTCTTGCTGCATGCGAGAAAAAACGATCACCTGGTCATAGTTGGCCAGCCGAGGAGCATACAGCTGATAGGTAAAATGCTGAGTTCCTGACGTCAGGTTGCGGCGTTTGCGATCAAAGGCAGGATGAAATGTAGCTACCAGCGGAATTCCCTGCTCGTGGCAAATTTCCGGTAGCTTAAAATCCAAAGGTGATAGAGATAACGATGCATGCACTAGATCTGGCTTGAGTTCTGCCAGTACCTCAGCCAGCCTGCGTGCTGAACGAAAGCTGGGAATAATGAGGATCTGCGATTTGAAAATAAAGGGTAATGAAACCTCTTCATAGCCAACGTGCTCACCTTCTGACTCTGCATCGGTAGCAAAGTGGAGAAATGTCACTCGATAACCACGATCTAGTAGAGCATTTGTAATCTCTCGACCATAGGTGACATTTCCACAAAATGGAGACTTTTTACCAATCCATGCAATGTGCATCTAAACGGGTCTATAAATCAGACATTTATAAAAGGGCGTTTTCAAAAGCAGACATGAACGGCTTTGCGAATTCAACCGCTTGGCAAGACGCCCCTAGGAACCCTTGTTTACTCAAGCAACTGTTTAAGTAACGTAACTTAATGCTGCTTAAGCAACCGTACGAATGCTTTATATGACTTTATCAGGATTTTAGGATTTCCTTGGTAATGACTGCTCAGAGAGATTGGAATTTGGGAATCGATGGGGATTGGAGAAGGGACGATGGGGAGTAGTTAACCATGCTGATAGCCCTGATCGGAGCTTGAGGACTCTAGTTTTGTCCTGGTTCTAGGGTGGGGAGGAGGTTTCTGCTGGGACAGTGAAAACAGTTTGGGTGAAGATACCGCCTAGAATGACGATGGCTGCGAGACTCAACAGTACTAAACGTAACCCTAGAAACGCTTCTGCGACGCCTGCTAAGGCCAAGGGTAAGCTCAAGGCAATGTTGACAAGGTTGTTTTGTAGTCCAAAAACTTTACCGCGCATATCTTCAGGGGTTTGCTCTTGCACTGTGGTTTGCATGGGGATACCAACCGTGGCTGCAAAAATGCCCAGTATGGCGATCAGCGCTAGGCTACCCCACAGGCTATGAATTGTCATCGAAAGACCCCCTAGGGCAGCTCCCATGCCCAATAGACCCACCAGACTCAGCTGACGTCGCGCAAAGCGATGACCCGCGTGACCAATCAGGGCTGCGCCTATGCCCATACCGACGCCGCCTGAGGCTAGTAACACGCCAAATTGGGACGATTTGAGCGCAGGGATAACTTCAGCTAGACGCACCGCTAGCACTGCCAGTGCTGCAAATACAGAGAATAGTAGCACCAGCTGAATAATGGCGTTACGAATGGGAGGGCGCTGTTTGATGTAGCGCAAACCCTCTTTGATATCGGTCAGGACATGGCTGTCTTTGGTGAGATTCTCGGAAGATTCGCCGGTACGCATCAGCATCAGGATGACGCCAGCCAGGCAGTAGCTCAGCCCGACTAAGATGTCTTTGCCAATGCCGCTGTTGCCATCAAAAGAGGCAAGGAGTTTATCTGCGATCGCAAGCAGCGGCTCCCCCACCGCAAATCCAATAATCACCGATGCCATCATGGTGGTGGTATAGAGGGAATTTGCCGATAGCAGATGGCGCTCGTCCACAATTAGCGGAATGGCAGACTGTTCTGCTGGGGCAAAAAACTGGGTGAGCGTCGACACCAAAAAGGTGACCACTAACAGCAGGCAAAAGCTTATGGGGATACCTGCTATCGTGCCCCAGTCATGGCTTAGCCATAGTCCTAAGGGCAACAAAATGACTAAGGTTCCTCGCAGCAAATTAGTCAGCACTAAGACTGGCCGCTTCAGCCAGCGATCTACATAGACCCCGGCCAATGAGCCAAATAGGACCGCTGGAATCGTAAATGCGATCATCACAGCCGATACCCAACCACTGATGGTTTGACCCGGTACTTCATACTGACTGGCAATGATGGCAATCATTAGAACCAGGTACACCTTATCGGCCAGTTGCGAAAAAACTTGACCACCCCAAAGCGTGAGAAAATTACGGTTCTGTAGCACTGGCCAAAAGCCAGTTTGTGGTCCAGTAGCACCAGTGTTTGAAGTATCTTTGTCCACTGCTGCTGATACAGCTGGTAATCGATTGTCTGCCGTTAGAGTGTCTGGATGCCCATGCTCTGAAGCCGGTGATCTCTCGGTCAACCCAGCCTCATCCAGGCCTGGCTGGTAGCCAGAACCGTCAGAAATCTTAGATGCACTTGGGTCTGACTCACGAAGCATAAACAGGTGAAGCAAAGCAGCTATCGAGTAGTGCAGCCGATCGAATGGGGCGATCAAAATGAAACTGAGCATAGTTTCTCAGCAGACGTTCAACACGACGCCACAAACTATGGGGGGCTGTACCAACTCCTTCTATAGATGGTAAAGAACTATCCTGGGTGAACACAAGTTCTGCTTGCCCTAATTGTTGCAAAAGTGCTAATTCTGGGGCTCCAATGGTCGTTGTTAATGAACCATAGATACGTTTGCGACGCCCAGCTTCATAATCCATGGGTCCAGCATTATTTTCTAGTCGCTCTAGTTGCTCTAGGGTGATCACCCCACCTGCAGAAATGCTAAACCCCACCTGCCATTGGCTCCCCAGCTGGGGCTTGATGGGGGTGCGACTCAGGCAGCAGTGACGTAATTCTGGGGCGATTCCGGCAAGGGCCAAAATGTGAAAGGTCCCGTGGGCCAAACAAGCCAGCACAGCCCCTGATGGAGCAGTCTCTAACCGTTCTAAATGGGCAACCAGTAGCGCAAACAGCTCTGCTTGAGGTTGTTCGCTGGCTTCACATAGCACCAATTCTGCAAGATACTGTCCCGCTGTTAGCCGTACCAGATCTTGACTTAACCCTGGAAATGACTGCTGAGTTTGAGCTTGAATCATTTTGTCCAGAGATTTCCCTTTGGACAACATCAGCTCATTCACCACAAAAAGACCACTGCGACCTCCTAGACGAGACTTATGCTTGCGGGCTCCAGGTGCGATCGCACGCAGCAGCCCATGTTCTTTAGTCAAAATAGTGATCAACCGATCGGTCTCACCCATCGGAGCAGCTTTAAGGTTGATACCAGTGGCTTTATAGGTGCGGGACATTAAGCACTCACGACTTACTTTTCGTCGTAGTTTACGTTAATTTGGCTGTTCCCTTCGTATAGCCAGTTCATTTTTTTAGGATCTAGCTTGGCGTGATACATCAGCTTTAGAAGCTGATTTAAGGCAGCATGCTTATAGATTCCTCGTTCTCTAAACCGGCGGGCCGAGGTAACGATGGTGCCTGGAGCGATACAAGGTGGACCAAACTTACCCAGGGCATGGCTGAGGGCGGTATCTTCAAAAATGTCCATGTCAGGCACACCGCCAATGGCCATAAGGGCCTCTCTTCGGGCAAAGATGCAGTGATCTAGATAGAGAATCCGGCTAAAGCGTGGCCGTTGGGTCGTCGAGTACCAGGAGGTAAACCGTAGCAGCCAATGGTCGAAGTCAAAGCTGTGGCGGAACCCTCCCCAGGTGAGCATGGTGTTTGCCATGAGCCCTCTGACTTGAGAGAGGGCATCGGGTGGGAGCAACGTGGCCGGATGATGCAGCAGGACAATGTCTCCCTGGCTGGCTTCAATCCCAACGGTCAGCCGCTGGGCACGATTGGTGGCGTCAGAATCAATCAGCTTAAATTGATCTGCTGCTGGATGTTGGGTAATCACGTCATAGGTGCCGTCTATGCTCGGGCTCATGACGATGATTAGCTGCTTCTCCCCAGATTGCTGAGCGAGGTTATCCAGAATGCGTGGCAAATAGCCATGTCTGATTTCATTGAGGCAAGGCAAAACAACAGAAATTAAACTCACTACCTATGGCTCTCCCGGCATGGTTAACTCTGATGGTAGGACCTCAGTGAGCGATGTATTAGACCTACTCAAGTCCAAGGTGGGCGTTGTCACTCTTAGGGGCACATCTTGGTTAGTGGTACGACTGCTCAGAATAATACAAAGTCTATTAAGAGTAGCGAAGACTCCCCATAAGCTGAGGTAGCGTTCAGGGAAATGAGTTTTAAATTCTGACGACCTATGACTGTCGCTCCATCCTCTTTGGCCATGCCTCAGGTTCATGTATACGTTGATAAGGCTGCGCTTGTGGCGGCAGCGACTGACCAGGTGATAGAGCTGATTCGTGATGCGATCGCAACCCGTGGCCGCTGCTCAATTGCTCTGTCAGGGGGCAGTACACCCAAGCCCTTGTACCAGGCCCTGGCCCAAACCGATTTGCCCTGGGAACAGCTCTATATTTACTGGGGGGATGAGCGTTATGTGCCAGCCACCCATGCCGATAGCAATGCCAAGATGACCTACGAAGCTTGGCTGAACCACGTGGCGATTCCTGCTGAGAATATTTTTACAGTGCCGACAGAGACGGATTCCCCTAACAGTAGTGCCGACCAATACCAGCAGGCGTTAGCGACAAGTTTTGATACTACTGAAATTCCCGCCTTTGACATCATCTTATTGGGCATGGGCGACGATGGTCACACAGCCTCGCTGTTTCCCCATACAGAGGCTTTGAATGAAACTGAACGCTGGGTAACCGTGGGCCAAAAAGCCGATCAACCCAGAATTACATTGACTGCGCCCGTGATTAATCAGGCTCGCCATGTGATGTTTTTAGTGGCTGGTGCTAACAAGCAAACAGCCTTATCTCAGGTGTTTGCGCCCACTGCCGATAGCGCTACCTATCCTGCTCGGTTGGTTTCGCCAACGGGTGAGCTGAGATGGCTATTGGATCAAGATGCGAGCGCAGGATTACCTGCATCGATAGAGCGCACATTGCATTAAACTGCTGGTCCTGCCCTGGATGTGTATTACCTCCAGGGGGAATGCCCCTCTGTCTCCTGAAAGCTTATCTAAACTAAGAATACGGAGCAAAGGCAAAGATTGCCTATATTTCTACCAAAGCATCATCAGAAAATCGTCGAAACCGTGTAGTTTATACATGGCTAGAGCGCAAACCAGACCGCTATGATTATTTGCCCAAATTGTAACTACCAAAACCCAGAAGGAGCTTCTCAGTGTGAAGCATGTTACACGCCACTCCCAGAATTGCTCACATGCTCAAATTGTGGAGCAACGGTTCAGGCAGATGCGAGTTTTTGCGGTCAATGCGGTCATAGCCTAGCTAATCAGGCTGTGCCAGTGGCGGAGCCTTCAGCACCGGCTGAACCGGTTTCCACAGATGACCCACCGACTCCCTTACCGGTTGGGTCATCGTCAGATTTGATTGAGCCTGATCCCCTGGTACCACCAGATCCCTTATCTGTGGCTCCACCACCGCCGCTGCCTGCGGATCCAGTTCCAGAAACTATTCCAACAGCTGTTGACATTGTTAGCGAACCGCCAACTACACAGCCAATGGCGAGTGTGACAACTCCCCAAACACAGATCCAGATCCAGACTGCCAGGTTGCTACATATTCAAACCGATACGATTTTGGAGCTGCCGCTCGGTTTAGATCTGATTCACATGGGTAAACCCAACGATCGCATCCCACCAGATTTAGATGTATCGGGTTTTCCAGAATCGGAAATTGTGTCTCGTGTTCATGCCAATATCCGTATTGAGGGCGATGTCTACTATATTGAGGATGTTGGCAGTTCCAATGGTACGTACATTAATAATCTACCGCTTGCTGTAGGCAATCGTCATCGTTTGCGCCCTGGCGATCGCATTGCCCTTGGAAAAGGTGATAAGGTGAGCTTTATTTTTCAACTCGCATGAGAATTAGCAAAGGTATCGAGTTCCTAGTTTAGTTGCTGCTTTTGCCCTGTCATTTGTGTTACATTGCCCTTCGATGTATTAACGTGATTACCTTATCGTTACTTCACCCGCTCAATAAAACCCCCATACAGAACTGGTCCTTTGAGGAGCAAGACGTCATTCGCATTGGCCGTTCTACTGATAATGATGTTGTTCTTTACAGTGCTGTTGTGTCTCGACATCATCTAGAGATACATAGAGGGGTTGCTGGTTGGGCAATCCAGAGCATAGGTACTAATGGAACCTATCTGGATGGCAAGCGCATTCAAAATGTAACGGCAGAAAATGGTCTAGTGGTCAGGTTGGCACGATCTGGGCCCAATCTACAAATCACTATTGATCAGCCTGAAAAATCTTCGGTTGCTTCTATTAAGGAGTTATTGGCTCGCCGCAAACATCACCAATTTGGTCAAGGTGCATCGGATCAACCTGTGAGGACTGATCTGGATGTTGTCAAAACTGACATTCGTGATAGGACATCGCCGTCCGGTGGTAAAACTTGAACTTCAAATTCTGTAGATAATGACGGTCTTTCTTAACTAACTTGCCTATGGAAAGAGGTGATCAGGTCTATGTGATGCGGGATGTGATGGGCATTCCTTACCAGCATCACGGTATTCATTGTGGTGATGGAACCATTATTCACTATCGCAAGGTGGGTACGGCGACCGTCACACGTACCAGTATTGATGCGTTTACTCGGGGTAACCCGGTGTTTACGCTCAACCCGCCCGTATCATTTATTCCAGATGTGGTGATTAGTCGCGCTGAAAGTCGTCTTGGAGAGCAGCGTTACAATCTGTTTTTTAATAACTGTGAGCATTTTGCCAATTGGTGTAAACATGGCGACAATGTGAGCCCTCAGCTCAATGAATTTGGTCTGCGATTGGATCAGCTGAAGGTACCCAGTGGGCTAACTCGACAAGCCGCTCAGCAAGAAAGCCCGCAGGCGATTTTAGATTTGTTTGAAAAGGCCTTGGGGAATATTGCGATCGCAACTCATACTCTCCTTCCCGACTACGAACAAGCCCAAGCCGATAGCGCTCAGTGGAAACGAGTGGCTGAGGCAGCCCTGGGCAGAGGGCGTGAAGATCTAGCGCGCGCAGCCCTCTATAAACGCCGTGATGCCCAGAAAAAAGCTGAATCCATTCAAGAACAGCTACAATCTCTTTCTGATTTGCAAATTTCCATTCAAACTGACCAAATGCTGGCGCTAGAACGCCTAAGTGAGGAAGCTACGTCCCCGTACTAACTGTTTTCTGTAGAAATACTAAGATACAAGTAGAGACCGTGGTTAGAGGCTGGTCTGTGACGACCTCTAGCCCGGTCTATTTTGATCAACCGTTTGATCATCTTGTCGATTCTTAAATCGCGAAGTACGATTGTAGTCTGTTTGTAATACAAGGTCATTTCGCGGATGACATCAGGAGGCATCCCGTGGGTAAGCTATTCACTATCCTTCAGTACTACCGCCAATATTGGCTGATTACAGCGTTTAATGCCGCTGCTATGGGGGCCTTTGAAATTCTGGATCTCTTTGTGCCCTATGCCATTGGCCAAATTCTCAATATTCTCTCTCAGCAGCCTCTTGATAGGCCGTTAGAGCGTTTTATTGCCATTATGGGTCGGTTGTTGCAACAACCCATAAGCCCTACCTTTTCTCTGCTGGTTTTGTTGGGGTTGGTGGGGCTACTTTCCGTTGGTCGTGCCCCAATTCAGCCCTGGATTGGCCCCTGGTTTAATTGGGATACGGCTTTGCGTGCCCGACGGGATAAGTCACAGCGCTCTCTAGAGAAAATTCTAACGCTGCCACTGGAATTTTACGATGAAAACAACCCTGGCCGCATTGCTGCGCGAGTGGCTAAGGGGTTGGCTAATTACACATGGACCTACCCGGAAATTGTTGGCCAGTTTATTCCTAAGATTTTTCGGGTGTTAGGCATTTTTGTGGTGATTGCCTGTATTGATTGGCCGATTGCTCTGGTTGTTCTGTGTTCCTTTTTATTGATTATTGGCTATAGTTTCTCGCGGCTCGTGGGCTTGTCTTATCAAGAGGAGAAAATTGATAAATACATAGAAAATACCGAGAGTCGTACCTCGGAGATTATCACCAATATCAAAACGGTCAAGGCATTCGCAGCAGAACGTCGAGAGCTTAAACGTCAGCAGCAACGTTTGGACCGAGAATTTAAGGTGGTCGACTACCGCATCCATTTGGGTTACGTCAAGCTCAGTGCCCTTCAGCGCACTATTGTGCAGACTTGTACCTTTGCTGTTCTCGCCCTAACGCTTTGGGCCACTATGCGGGGGAGTATTTCCCTGGGGCACTTTGTGACTATTCTTACCCTGTCCAGTATGGCGTACGCCGAGGTGGATCCTATCTGTAACCTGGCGGAAATGTTTGTCCGCCGGTATGGTGCTATGGCTCGGTTTCAGGAGTTTGTTGCGCTGCCACCGGGGATGGATGCAGGTCAGCTGACCGATGATGTGCCTGACTATCGGTTTACGGGCAAGGTGCATTTTCATCAGCTCACATTTGGTTATGTACCTGATAAGCCTGTGCTCAACAATATTGAGCTGTTGATTCAACCCCGTCAGACGGTGGCATTAGTTGGTCGATCAGGCTCAGGTAAATCGACGTTGGTAAAGCTACTCTTCCGTTATTTTGAGCCCAACAATGGGGCCATTTTAATGGATGGTCAAGACCTGCGTCGTTTGGACATTACCGGCTATCGACGGCGGCTGGCGATTGTTCACCAGGAGGTCGACGTTTTCAACGGTACCCTGATGGAAAATCTCCTCTATGGTAATCCAGACGCCACTGTGGAGCAGGTGCAGGCCGCTTGCAAAATTGCCCAGGCCCATGCGTTCATCCAGCAGATGCCCCATGGCTATCTGACCACTGTGGGTGAACGCGGTGTCAGGCTTTCTGGTGGTCAGCGTCAGCGCATTGGGATTGCGCGGGCGTTGATTATGGCTCCTGATGTGCTGGTGTTTGATGAGGCCACGTCTAGTTTGGATTATGAGTCGGAACGGGCGATTCAGGTGGCGATGCGATCGCTATTTGGGACCCGTACGCTGATCATTATTGCCCACCGGCTGAGCACCGTTCGTGAGGCCGACCAGATTGTGGTGCTAGACCAGGGCAGCATTAGTGAGGTTGGCAGTCACGATGAGCTATTGACCCAAGGCGGTCTATATCAGCGTTTGCACCAGCTACAGGAAACGGGGGAGCTGTTGGAATAACAATAGCTAGTGACTGATATTAACCGTGAACGTGCGCGACAGGTTCGCTGGCGTACGTTCAGTGTCTCACAATGGCCATAGTTTGAGTGGCTGACCCTAGAACGGTGTTGGATGGCTAGCGTCCGATTGTAATCGGTAGCCCGCCCCCCGTACCGTTTTAATAAGACCCTTGCCCAGCTTGCGGCGCAGGTGACCTACGTAAACATCAACAATGTTAGAGCCGGGATCATAATCATATCCCCAGACCTGATTGAGTAATTCTTGGCGACTCCAAACTCGATCAGGTTGTTGTGCCAACATTTCCAGAAGAGTAAACTCACGCGTCGATAGCTCAACAGCTTTGTTGTGGTATCGAGCGGTGCGCTGACGTAAATCCAACGTCAGGTGACCTACACGTAAGATTAGCATTTCAGAAGGGGCGGGTAACCGCTGATTGCGTAACTGCACTCGAATACGAGCAATTAACTCCTGGGGTGAAAACGGTTTGGTTACATAATCATCGGCTCCAGCTTCGAGCGCAGTCACTTTATCCTGCACATCTTGAATAACGGTAAGCACAATGATGGGAAACTGTGCTCCCCGTCCTCTTAGCTCCTCAATTACTTGAATTCCCCGTTTTTCGGGTAAACCCAAATCCAAAATTAATAGTTCAGTTGGGTTGTCACAAGCCAGGTCAATGGCTTGTTGACCTGTTTCGGCAACCAGAGTAACAAATCCATGGGCCTGTAGTGCTTTTGCCAGAAAGGCTGCAATACGGGGCTCATCTTCAGCAATCAAGATTCGAGTCATGGTGTTTTAGCTTCGTAAGGAGGGTCTAAGGGGAAAATGATGTTGAATTGGCAGCCCTGCCCCAGTTTGCTAGAGAGAGCTACATGTCCACCGTGGGCTTCGGCAATGGCTTTAACAATCGAGAGCCCTAATCCAGCTCCTTTGGACTTGGATCGAGTGGTTTCAACACGAGAAAAGCGTTGCATGACGCGTTCTTGATGCTCAGGTGAAATACCTGTGCCTGTGTCACAGACTGTAAAACACACCCCTGTGGGTACTCGTTTAGAGCTGAGGGTAATCATGCCCATCTCATCGGTATGCTCCGCTGCGTTTTGCAGCAGATTCATGACCGCCTGGATAATCCGATAGCGATCGCCCACAATGCGAATCGACGCTTTTGATGTGAGCTGCCAATTGCGCGCTGCTAAGGCTTTAGCTTTAGCGAACAATTCTTCAGTCAGCCGATGAACATCAACGAGCTCCAGGTTCAAAAAGTCAGGCCGCTCGGCGCGGGCTAGTAATAATAGATCGTCGACCAGACGACTCATGCGGTTGAGCTCATCCTTTAACAAATCTAGGGTGTCGTCATGTTGACCTAGAGACTGACCTAGTACTTCAAGATGGCCCCGAATCACAGTGATGGGTGTCTGAAATTCGTGACTGGCATCATTAATGAACTCTCGCTGGCTGGCAAATGAGGCATGAAGCCTATCCAGCATCTTGTTGAAGGTTATGGTCAGCTCAGAAATTTCATCGGGACCTTTTACAGGGATGGAATGTTTGGGAGTATGGTCTAAATCGTGGATAGAACGGGCTGTCTCAGTCAACAGTTTTAGTGGTGAAACCACTCGTCCAATGACACCCCAAGCTAAAACAAGGGCGATTAAAAAGACGATACCAATCACCCAAGTAGCGACTAAAACAGCCTGATCAATTTCTGATTGCAAGTTCTTGCGAGAGTAGGCAACAATAAAGACACCTCGATTGTTGCCGGGAGGTTGAATGGGATGAGCCGAATAAATGATGTTGCCTGATGTATCGAGGTTTCGATTGTGATGGGGGCTCTCTAGCTGTGCAATAGAGTTGAGCAATGCATCATTCTCTTGTAGATTTTCTGGTAATGCAATGGGGCTAGATTTGTACAATTCTCCATTCAGAAAAGCGATCAGGTATTCATCATTTTCAGGGACGTTACGTGCCAAAAATACGTCAAAAATAGCCGCTACATCGTCTCCGAAGGGTTGTCCGGTCAATGGGTCTCTGCCATCAACAAGGCGTTGAATTTCTTCAATTTCTTGATCGAGTGAGCGACGAATGCGCTCCAACATCTGTGCTGATAATATTTGTCTAATGGTGACTATCGATATCACAATTGACAGAGAAATTAATGCTGCAAGCCAGAAAATAATCTGAGTTCGCACACTAGAAAGAAGTCTATGCCAGCGCCAGGCCATAAAAATGCCTTACTTATGCCTTACTTAAGACTGTTTAACACCGATCCTAATCTAAATGGCGCGCTTATGATAGCTGACGTATCTTAAAAGAGAAGTGGCCTAAATCTCGAATCCTTTGACTGTAAGTAATTTAGTGTTAAATGAAAAAAGTTTCATCTAAGTTTCAAAAAACATTCATGCTAAATGGCAAGTGTCGTAGCTGTTGTTGTAACGGTTGAACAATACATATTCTTGCAAACTCTCTAAAGTTTGATAGGTTGCAAACTTGTCTTCCCGGTCAAATGCTTCTGTTGATTTAGACAACACCTCGACGATCAGTTTTGGAAATCATTGGTATGTGGCCGTTTCCTGGTCATGTGGATCACAGGTAACCATCACATCCGGATAAAAAAGCGATTCCGCGCCTCTACACGTGTATTCATATTAGAAATATACAGCCGCAGATAATTATCGACGCTTAGATTCTGCTCAAATCAAGCAACCATAGTAACTTTGGCAGATTTCTGTATGGGCCTATTGTAACTCTAGTCAATGGTGAACGAATTGCATGCAGTCTGAGTCACCTTTAGGGCCGCATCCTCGCTTAATCCCATATCTTCAGCGTCCGCCACCAGCCATAACAAGTACTCAGTATTGCCTGCTGGCCCACGAATAGGTGACCAAGTGAGACCTTGCGCTTTCCATCCCAGTCGTTGCGCAGCCACGTATACCTGCCAGATAGCTTCTGCGTGATCTTTGGGCTCTCTTACCACACCCTTTTTCCCAATTTTCTCTCTTCCGACTTCAAATTGAGGTTTTACTAACAGAACAGATTCTCTTGCCCCTGTCATCAGATCCCAAAACGCGGGAAGAACTTTGGTGAGAGAAATGAAGGACACGTCTATTACCCCCAGGTCGGGACGTTGGGTGTTGTCTTTGTATAATTCTTCAGGTGTGAGATGACGTAGGTTGGTGCGCTCTCGCAGCACAACTCGTGGATCCTGGCGAATTTTCCAGGCGACCTGGCCATAACCCACGTCGATGCCGTAGACCTGTCTTGCTCCATTTTGTAGTAGGCAGTCAGTGAATCCGCCCGTGGAGATGCCGCCGTCCAGACAAATGCGATCGCACACCTCCACCCCAAACTCCTTAAGCGCTTTCGCCAGCTTCTCACCACCCCGCGATACATAGGGCGACTTCTGCTTCAGCACCACCACCGCATTATCCTTGATGGTTGTCCCCGGCTTATCAATCACTGCCTCATTCACCTTGACCTCCCCTGCTCGAATACAGCGCTGAGCCTGCTGGCGTGAGTCGCACAGTCCTTGCTCAACTAGGTATACGTCCAAGCGTTGTTTGGCCATTGCCGGTCGATGGGTGTTCAAGAATGATAGGCATTGCCCACCCTACCATTTTGCTTACAGCTGTCTTCATCGGCTCTTTTTAGTTGCCCCCTAGACACTGCTGCCAAATTGCCCTTAGATAGGAGTAGCTAAAGAAATGTTAAGTAAATGTACTCATGACCTGTGGTGTTCTTCGTTGGTCGTCCTAGCTGAGTGCCAAAAATGAGGTTGTAGTTTTCTGACCCCTGCCATATCGTTTCAACTGGCTCTAGTCTTTGAACAGGTTGCTGCAATTCTCACAAAGACTCTGACCTGCTGCGTGGGTTTGAGCATTTTACGTGTCTCGCCTGCTGCGGGCTGGTGATATTGACTGGGTGGTGTCCTACTCACCAAGGTTTTTCAGGCATAAGGAGCTCCCTTGAATACTCGGAATCTCAACGTTCGGTCCCTAAATTTGCGCGCCCTTAAACGGGAGTGGTTGCTCAACCCAAAGGATGACCTTTTAGCAGGTGCCTTGGTGGGTCTGGCGCTGATTCCTGAGGCGATTTCCTTTTCCATCATCGCTGGGGTAGACCCGAAGGTGGGTCTGTATGCCTCGTTTCTGATTGCGGTGATTACGGCTTTCCTGGGTGGCCGGCCAGCCTCTATCTCGGCGGCTACTGGGGCCATGGCTCTGTTGATGGTGGACCTGGTTAAAGATCATGGGCTGCAATACCTGCTGGCAGCTACCTTTTTGACCGGCATTTTTCAGGTGATATTTGGGGTGCTCAAACTGGGCCGTCAAATGAAATTTGTGCCCAGAGCGGTGATGATTGGCTACATCAATGCCCTGGCTGTGCTGCTCTTTTTAGCCCAGCTGCCCCAGCTGACTGATGTGCCGTCCATGGTCTATGTGCTTACCCTATTGTCCTTGGGGATCATCTATATTTTGCCCCGCTTTACTAAGGTGGTGCCCTCACCCCTAGTCGCCCTGGCGGTGATGACCATTGCTGCGATCGCGCTCCGCTTAGACGTCCCCACCGTCGGTGATATGGGTGAACTGCCCACTGCACCGCCTGGGTTTGCTTTACCCCAGGTACCCTTCACCCTAGAAACCCTGCAAATAATTCTGCCCTACTCTCTGACGCTGGCGATTGTGGGATTGCTGGCCTCCTTTCTCACCGCCTCGCTGGTGGATGATTTCACCGATACCCCCAGCGACAAAAATCAGGAAGCCAAAGGACAGGGGGTGGCCAATATGGTCACTGCCTTCTTTGGTGGCATGGCTGGGTGCGGCATGATTGGCCAGTCAGTGATCAACGTTCAGTCCGGGGGCCGGGGCCGTCTATCCACCCTGTCGGCTGGGGTATTTTTGCTAATTGCCATTTTGTTTTTACAAGATTGGGTGAGACAGATGCCCATGGCTGCCCTGGTGGCCGTCATGATCATGGTTTCCATCGGCACCTTTCGCTGGTCTTCGTTTACAAATATGCGCCGTGTTCCCCGCAGTGAAGTCGCCGTCATGCTGACCACGATGGTTATGATTATTGTCACCCGCAACTTTGCCCTGGGTGTGGCGACGGGCATTGTCATGAGTACGGTGTTTTTCTCCCGTAAAGTTGCCAAGCTGGTATTTGTCGATAAGGTGCTCAGTGAAGACGGGGCTCACTGTACTTACAAGGTGTCTGGACAGATTTTCTTCCTGTCTCGGGATGAGTTTTCGGCATCCTTTAATTTTGCTGAACCCGTTGAACAAGTCACCATTGACCTTAGCGATGCCCAACTGTGGGACCAAGGGGCTGTGGAAGTGCTGGATAAAACCGTGCAAAAGTTTCGCCGTAAAGGTGTGGAGGTGACTGTGGAGGGCCTCAATAAAGCTAGTGCCACGCTGCTCAACCGCCTCGCCACTGATGAAGAACTGGTCACCAGCGGGCGGACGTAGATTTTAGAGAATCCAAAAAATCCTGTAGGGCGTTCCAGGGAATGTCCCTATAGGATGGCCCTCCACCGTAAAATTGCATCCTGATAAACTACTAGCATCGCTGCGCTTTCCCAGACTTCATCCTTTCAAGAAAATACAACGCATGAAAACGATTCTTCTGTGCTCCGATGGGTCTGCTTTTGCGGACAGCATTTATCGATATGGTGCCTGGTTTGCTCGCAAGTTTCAGGCTCAGACGAAGGTGCTCTTTGTCACCGATATTCGTAGTCAAAAGGTCGTTTCTACAGGCAATTTTACCGGCAGTATCGGTCTGGGGGCATCGGATCAACTGCTAAACGATTTGGTTAACCTGGAGCATGAAAGGGCCAAACTTAATAACCAGCGAGCGCGGTTAATTTTGCAAAACGCCGACGAGGTGCTGAAGACTGAAGGTCTTAAAGAGGTGGAGCTGATCAACCCAACTGGTTTTTTGGTGGACTGCTTCCATGACTTTGAGGCCGAGGCTGACATGGTGGTGCTGGGCAAGCGGGGTGAGGCGGCGGAGTTTGCGTCAGGGCATTTGGGGGCCAATCTTGATCGCATTGTGCGCAGCAGCACTAAGCCCTGCCTGGTCACATCCCAAACCTTTGCTCCAATTGAGCGACTGCTGCTGGCCTACGACGGAAGCCCTACGGGTAAGCGTGTGTTGAATTTCCTGGTGGATAGCGCCGCAGGGTTTAAGGATATTGAGATTCATCTGCTGACGGTGGCTAAGGCGGACTCTGATGCTGCTAAATCACAAGGGCTAGCGGATGCCCAACAGGCGTTGCAACGGGCTGGGCTGACGGCAACGACCCAACTCCTTAGTGGCGATCCTGAAAAAGTAATTGGTAGCTATATTGAACAAAATAAAATTAGCCTGTTATTAATGGGTGCCTATGGCCACAACCGCATTCGCCATCTTGTCATTGGTAGTACCACGGTTCAACTGTTGAGAAGTGTTCAGGTGCCGGTGCTTTTATTCCGTTAGGTTTCGTTTTATTGATGGCGATGGCGGTAAGTATTGGCCCATTGATTGGTGAGATCGCAGGTTTCTACGGTGGCCTGATCGGTGCAATCCTGATGCGCTTTACCGATCTATTTCTATCCCTTCCTCAGCTACCCCTGTCCCTGCTGGTGATTTATCTGTTTGGTGATGCTGTGGCCTGCCCTGGGACCCCAGAATGGCACCACAGTGCTCCCCACATGGCAATTTTTCCAGGAGCAGCAACTTTTCTGACGGTTTTGAGCCTTAATTTTATTGGTGACGGCCTTCGGGACAAACGAGATGCAAATTAGGCATTGGCGCAATTCCCCGCTCCCTGGCACCACCCCAAAATAGTTATCCCAACCAAAAAACACTTTAAAGAATGGATTTACCACCAAACTCTTTCTTGTCCGGAATTTCCAAAATAAATCCTTTTAGATATGCAAAACTGCCAAGATTGACCGATATGCCTTCGACAATCTTCAGAGGCTTGAAAAATCTTCTATATTCAAGGCTATCGTGCCATACTTCAACAATTCTAGTGATTCGAGTATGAAGCCTTGACGCAAAACAACAACAATTCTCCGGGAAAGCCCCAGGCATTCATGTAGAACATTCATAGCAAGCTTGAGATTGACAACAATTTGTTGTCTCAAGGGCTAAAGGGTTTCTGCTTGGTATAGCAAACGGCTGAATGCATTCAGCCGTTTGCTGTGTACATAGCTGTTGCTAGTTTAGCTGTTGCTAGTTATAGGTTTCAGCAATAACTGATGTTGTGGACTATATGCGCCAAGCTATATTTATCTGCCAAGCACATTTACTCCTATTGGATGCACGCAGGCTATTTTAGCGAGTTCTCCAATCGTTGTTATAGGTATACACTACCATCATCTCTTGATGGCTCAGCCCATTGATATTGGCATAGCATCAGTTTTACAGTTGCTGTTGTGCCAGCAATATCAGAGGATATGGCCAGGTTCATTCTCTACTCTATAAAGCCCATATCTAGCCCAATATTGGGCTAGATATGGGCTTTATATCGCTTAGGTGAGTTGTTGTACAAAAACATTGAGTCTTTCCATACCCTGCTCAATGGTGGCCATGTCAGTGGCATAGGAGACTCGAATGCCACTGTCGGCACCAAAAGCAACCCCTGGAACAGCTGCAACATATTTTTCATCCAGCAGTCGGTTACAAAAATCTAGGGACGTCAAACTGGTTTTGCTGATATTGATGAACAGATAAAATGCACCATTCGGAATAACGCAGTTGAGCCCAGGAATTGAATTGACTAAATTAACAATGGCGGTACGTCGTTTCGCAAAAGCCTGACGCATGGTTTCGACACAATCCTGGGAGGATTCTAGGGCTGAGATCGCACCATACTGAGCAAACGTGCACACATTTGATGTGCTTTGGCTTTGCAGCGTATTGGCCGCCTTGATCAGTTCCACAGGACCGGCCAAATACCCGAGCCGCCAACCTGTCATGGCATAGGCTTTAGCAAACCCGTTACTGACAATGGTGCGTTTAAACATAGCCTCGCTAACCGCGCCAATACTAAGGTGTTGAGCCCCATCATAGAGAATCTTTTCGTAGATTTCGTCGGCCACTACCCAGATATCATTAGCCACCACCACGTCGGCTAAGGCTCGAACCTCTTCAGGGCTATAAACCATTCCCGTTGGGTTAGATGGGGAGTTGAAAATAAGAAATTTGGTTTTGGGGGTGATGGCCTGTTGCAGCTGTTTTGGGGTGATTTTATAGCCGCTTTCCGCTGTGGTAGGCATAATCACAGGTGTGCCGCCAGCCAGTTTGACTATTTCTGGATAGCTTACCCAGTAGGGCGCTGGGATTAAGACTTCATCTCCCGCCTCAATGGTAATCATCATCAGTGCGTACAAAGAATGTTTGCCGCCGTTGGTAACGATGATATTTTCGGCGTTGTAAGCTAACTTGTTTTCGTTGCGTAGTTTAGTTGCGATCGCACTTCTCAGACGAGGCTCACCAGCTGCGGGACCATAACGTGTCTTTCCCTCGTCTAGCGCACGTTTGGCTGCCTCACGTATATGCTCTGGAGTATCAAAATCAGGTTCACCAGCGCTGAAGCTACAAATATCCAGCCCTTCAGCCTTCATTGCTTTTGCCCTAGCAGAAATTGCCAAGGTCATCGAAGGTGTGACTTGCTGCACTCTAGCAGCTAACTTGATACTCATTAGGACGCTGTTGACCCTCGCTTCAAAACCCTATTCTGATTAGCTTAGATCGATTTGTAGTGGAGATTGCAAATCTTTATGATTTGCTTGAATCCTGACCTATAGCAAACTGCTGAATACCTTCAAGAACTTGCTGCGCACACAGCGGTTGCTATTGATAGCTTTCAGCAATAACTGATGTTGTGAACTATGGGTACCCAACGATAAAGTGCGCCAAACGATAGGTGTTTGTCTAAAAAAAAGCTCCCCTAGGATCACTAGAAGAGCAAATGTTCTTGATCTGTGTGAAGGAAACAGTGTGAGGAGAATTTGTCAAGGGCTTAGCCCAGGCAAGATCCCAATGCAAGGAGCACAGTGTGTACAGCAGATTGCCAGTAATTACTGTGTGTCGCTTTTCAGGAACTCCAATTTTGGATTAAATCCGTTTATTGGATTGATTTAATAATCTCCCAGATAAGGCATCCTTGATGTGATTTCGTGGCTCAAAACCTGTGATATTACTAGCCTATGCCGGTGACGTAGGTGATAACTCCCAGTGATATCGATAGTTATTCAGTGGTGAGCGAAATCACTGAATATCCAGGCATGGAGGCATGTCCCTTTCTGGACATGGGGGGCAATCACACCAATAACCAGATTGCTAAGCCCCAGAATGGAATAAATCGTAATCCTCTTAGCCGCCCCCCCACAGGCATAACAGCCCCCATCAGCCAGCTCTGAAATACCCAAAACAGTGCTATATCTACGACAAAGGCCAGAGTGACTCGGTTATGGGTAATTTGCTCTCCCAAATAACTAAAGCGACTTAATGCGCCACCTAATTCAGGTCGGTTAAGGCAAAACCAGATAATGGCCAGATTACCCACTGTTAGGCCTAATGCTCCGAAAAAGCGAGCAAGGATGCCTTTGGTTGGTTCGAGTGTAGTCTCAGGTACTGGCTGCTGGAGGCGTAGAGCCATATAAGGCATTAAAAACACATTGGTGAAAAACATTGCCAGTCCCCAGACCATTAATTTTGGTAGGTGCTGACTACGCTCATCCATCATCATCAGAGGCAGAAACATAAAGATCCAGGCTTCTGCCAGGTTAAAAAAACCTTGCGCAGCTGGATTGACCATCGGCGCTTGTAAGTAACTAACACCTGCAAGATTTAAAAGTGGAAGAATAAAAAAGAAATTAAGTGATTCGTTAGTAATTTCTTGGATAGTATCTGGCTGAATAGCCCAGATGGGTTCCCCGGGTAACCAGTTGGGGGGTGATAGCAGGAGTAGACCCACATACACAATGGTGGCTACCCACAATAGTCTACATAGACTGACTGATTCTTGTTTCGAGGTGGGTAATGTGGATTCAGGGGAGGATGAAGAAGAAGGCATAGTCGAATTTGTCAGGGCTCAATGAACGTTTTGACGTCCTAACCAATAGCGCACTAAAGGCGTAACCAAGCGGATAATAGCAAACGCAGCTTTGCCAGGTTTTAGAGCTGGTTCGACGCAGTCACGGGCAAAAATGAGTTTGCCACTATTTGGGGAAAAGCGATAGAAGCTGACACCGCGCCCATTGGGGAAGGCGATCCCGTCCAATTCGACATGCCAGGTGACCCCAACTGCTAAATCGTCTCCGGCCATATCATCGATCACAAACTGTAAATCCGCTGGTACGGCCTGGCATGACTCAGTAAATAACCCTTGGACTGCTGCTTTGCCCATAAACGTGGCTGAAAAGTTCAGGTCTTCGTAACAGCATTGGTCATCGATCAAGGCTACTGCTTGAGAAACATCTCGATGGTTAATGGCTTCATAGATAGACTGAATGCTATGGACGGCTTGATTCATCTTGATCTGTTCACATTAGTTGGATAACTGTGAGTATAAGAAAAGTTTAATCGCTCAAAAAAATCTTCCTGATACACTACTGTGACTGTTGTCACAACTATTAGTGATTGTTGTCAAAATTGCTGTGCGTATTTGAAAGCCCTATTGTATTTAGGGTTTAGCTACTTAGGAAGAACTTTAATCTTCTTGAAGCTATCCTGAAATCTTCTGGGTATTCTTACTTTTTTATATAAGAAGTTAGGTGTTTTTGCCAGAATAGGTTTAATCGATCATGATGAGCATGTCCTCGAATGTTCCCGCCTTTTAATCAAAACTCCAACAGACGCCGCGCTCATCGCCGTTCCAGGGTAACAACTGAT
This sequence comes from Leptothoe sp. LEGE 181152, assembly GCF_032906605.1. Lineage (NCBI taxonomy): Bacteria > Bacillati > Cyanobacteriota > Cyanophyceae > Nodosilineales > Cymatolegaceae > Leptothoe > Leptothoe sp. LEGE 181152. Next base: position 185,037 of record NZ_JASATU010000004.1, on the reverse strand, counting down.
GTGGCGATGTCTACTATTCAAACGCCTGAACAACTTGTGGATGCAGGTTTAGCATTAGCTAGACGGCAGGTTCATCAAGAAGCTCTAGGTTATTTTGAGAGGGCGCTTGCCCTTAGTCCTAATCACCCGCAAGCGCTTAAGCATCGTGCTTTAACGTATGTGCATTTGGGACAAACTCGAGCAGCTTTAGTTGATTTAGATCGGTTGATTGATCTAGATCCTAAAAATTTATGGGCCTATGCTAATCGAGCGATTATTTTTCGTGATTTGGGTCACTATGGTAACGCCGTAAGTGATTTTAGTTATTTGGTCAAATTCGATCAGTCTAAACGTTGGCAGTGGTTGATTTCCCGTGGTACTACATTTAAATTGATGGGTCACTATGATGAGGCCTTACAGGACTTTAATCATTCTCTGAAGTTAAATCCCCATAACAGCTGGGCTATTAGTGCCCGTGACGAAATGGTGCTACAGACGCGGCACTACTCTTAAGAGATTTACAGGCTGATGAACTAGAGGTGTTGTTTGAGACGCTAGTTCATGCTTTAAATACTTAGGAGACTATGGAAGTATGATAGGAAAAGCATCATCAGGGGCTATCACAATTCCATAACAAGTCTTTAAAGTGATGACTCAGGTTACAAGGAATTGACGAGAGAATTTTTGGAAAAGTTACGTCGTGTACTCTGCATTGATCTTGACGTAGTCGTAGCTAAGGTCACAGCCCCAAGCGCTGCCAGTGCCTGCTCCGTTGCCGACATTAATTTCAATGCGTACAGGATGGGCGAGGGCTTCAGCCGTAATTTCCTGACGTTTAATGGTCTGAAAACCATCGGTGCTGATCATATCATTCCCCTGATCTAGACTATGTAAGTCTTGCTGTTTCAGTGCTTGCGAACTGAGGTCTGAGCATTGTTTGAGGTAGGCATGGGCTGCAGGATGATCAAATGCCTGTGGTTGGCCTTGCTTCAACAGAACAAAATCCCCTAGTTTAATCTTCAATTGATTTTGATCTAACGTTACACCAGCTCGACCAGCGGCCCCTGCTATTCTTCCCCAATTTGGGTCACGACCAAAGATTGCTGATTTGACCAAAGAGGAGCCGGCAACGGTACGGGCAATTTGTCGAGCGTCTTGATCACTAGTAGTGCCCGATACTTGAACTTCGATTAAACATGTGGCCCCCTCACCATCGCGAGCAATGCTTTTGGCTAAATGGGTGCATAGCTCTGTCAGCATTGCTTCTAGCCGATCGGCATCTGGCCCTGGACCAGTTATGGCTGGAGTTTTGGATTGGCCATTGGCAAGGGCGATGACGGTATCGTTGGTACTGGTGTCACCATCGACGGTGATTTGGTTAAAGCTCCGATCAACTGCTCGCGCTAACAGGGTTTGCCAGAGACCAGGAGCAACTGTTGCATCACAGGTTATAAAGGACAGCATGGTTGCCATATTGGGATGGATCATGCCTGAGCCCTTGGCAATGCCGCCGACCCTCACCGGACGGCCATTGATTTTGGTTTCTAAGGTGTAGGTTTTAGTGACTAAATCTGTGGTCACAATGGCTTGGGCAGCGGCATTGTTTCCGTGATCGGAAAGTTGATCCACTAACTTTGGCACATGGGCTAGCAGGGGCTCCATTTTGATGCGTTGACCAATGACACCTGTTGAGGCGATCAGTACTTTCTCGGCGCTGGTGTTGAGAGCCTCGGCTGCTGCCTCGGCCATGGTTACGGCGTCCTCCCAACCTTGCTGACCGGTGCAGGCATTGGCCTGGCCTGAGTTGCAGAAGATAGCGCGGGCTGAAGGCTGACTGTCTAATTGTTGTTGGCAGTAATCTACGCAGGCGGCTCTGACGTGGGATTGAGTATAAACTGCGGCTGCGATCGCATCATTCTCTGAAACAATCAGGGCTAAATCAGGGGCACCCGATGCCTTCAGGCCGGCACTAATACCGGCGGCAGTAAATCCTTTTGGGGCAGTCACGCCACCTGCCACTACCTGCCACTGAGTTTCACCCTGTCCCATGATTATTGTCCCTGTATCTGCTGTTTTGATGAATGCGATCGCAATCTGAGCTTATCCTAAGCTGCGATGAAACACTATCAAAGAGTTAGAACCTATTGCTCTGGATCTCTGATGTTTGGGTCAACGGGTTCCTCTACTAATAAATCTCCTAATATATCAACGTGGTTGCTGATTGCAGTATTAAGAGACTTTCCATGGGTAGCCAACAATGCCAACATATCTTCAGGATTTTTGTTCGATAACAAACAAAAATGATCGATAACAAACTTGAGGGTTTGCCCTAGCTGAATATCTTCACCCACCAATGGTGACAGAGCCTGGGGCCGCATTTGAATCTGTTCACCATTACGTGATTGTTCTCTCACCCACCAGGCAAGAAACTCTAACGTGAGCCAGCCAGCTCGGTCATAAGACAGAATAACATCCGTATTGGCCCAAGCTTCGTTGGGTAGACCACCTTGGGTTCGGAGCAGCAGCGCATGGGGTAAATCTCCCATTTTTCCTGGCAACCCATAGTCTTCCAGGGGAATCTTATTTAAGGGCTTTAACCCCGTATTCACCTCCATGACACCTCGAAAGCGATAGAGTGCTTGATGGAAGATTTTTACCTGATCCGGATAATCAGTCATAAAAGGTTCTCTCTTTCCGGAGGACAGCCAGCTTAGCCCATCATTTGGTTAACAAAGTTGGTGTATACCTCACCTTTGAGAAATTCAGGACGCTCCAATACTTGCTGGTGAAAACCAATGGTGGTGGGTAGGCCAGTGATGGCACATTCTCTCAAAGCCCGTTTCATCCGTTGAATGGCAGTGGTACGATTGGGACCCCAAACAATTAATTTGCCAATGAGAGAATCATAGTAAGGAGGAATCTCGTAGTCAGTATATACATGGGAATCCATTCGTACCCCGAGGCCACCTGGGGCTAAGTAGCCACTAATGCGACCGGGATTGGGGCGAAAATTATGATCAGGGTCCTCCGCATTGATCCGACATTCAATGGAATGTCCCTTTAAGGTGATGTCATTTTGCTTAAATGACAGGCGTTCTCCCTGGGCAACACGAATTTGCTCAGCAATTAAGTCGATGCCAGTCACCATTTCGGTAACAGGATGCTCTACCTGAATACGAGTATTCATTTCCATAAAGTAGAAATTTCCCTGGCTATCCACCAAGAACTCGACGGTGCCTGCCCCAACATAATTGATGGCTTTAGCCGCCCTCACCGCTGCTTTCCCCATTTTTTGCCGCAAATCTGGGCTGAGGGCAGGGCTAGGAGCTTCTTCGAGTAATTTCTGGTGGCGACGCTGAATCGAGCAATCCCGCTCCCCCAGATGCACCACATTGCCGTAGCTGTCTGCCAAAATTTGAAACTCGATGTGGCGGGGATTTTCTACAAACTTTTCTAGATAGATGCCGCCGTTACCAAAGGCTGCCTCTGCTTCACCTTGAGCAGAGAGAAATAACTTCGTCATCTCATCGGCTTGACGCACGAGGCGCATGCCGCGACCGCCACCACCAGCCGTGGCCTTGACCATCACGGGATAGCCGATGTCTGCGGCTAACGTCATCGCGTCTTCGGGGGTGTTTAATAGACCTTTGCTGCCAGGAACTGTGGGTACCTTAACCCGTTGCATGGTTGACTTAGCGGTGGATTTGTCCCCCATCGCCCGCATTGCTGCTGCCGAGGGACCAATAAATACAATTTTATGGTCAGCGCAAATATCAACGAAGCGATCGTTCTCTGCTAAGAAACCATAGCCAGGGTGGATAGCACTGGCACCCGTTGTCATGGCGGCAGCAATAATATTAGGAACGTTTAGATAGCTGCGACTGCTGGGTGCTTCGCCAATACAGATAGCTTCATCGGCTAGCTGTACATGGAGAGCGTGGCGATCAATAGTGGAATGGACAGCTACTGTAGCTATTCCCATTTCCTCACAGGTGCGTAAAATTCGCAGCGCGATTTCACCTCGGTTCGCAATCAAGATTTTCGAAAAGCGCATCAGCCAGCCACTACCCTAAGGAAACTTTTTATCTATGTGCATCATATGACGGAAGCTGATCGTACCACGTGGGCTATTTCTCCCCAGAAGAGATGGGGCAAATTGAGTCGAGAAAATCTCGTTACTGAAGGGGCTGTTTGTGGTTTACTGTTATATGCTGTTATGCATTTTTTTAACAGCAAGCTGCTTCAGCAGTATTCTGCGGATGTGGTGGAATTGGTAGACACGCACGCTTGAGGGGCGTGTGGCTTATGCCATGCGAGTTCGATTCTCGCCATCCGCATTAATTATTTGGTCTAGATTTGGTCTAGTTTTTAGATCTGTATAGTTCTTTTGTATTAGGGGTGTGGTTTTAGCTGCACCCCTAAGCGTTTGGAGTACGTTTGATGCCCCTGTCTAAGTCAGCCATCATCACCCGCTGCACAGCTCAGGCCAAGCGTATATCATGAAAACAGTCATGAATTTTTGTAAACAGTTTTGACTTCAACGCTCGGACCGTCACCCAAGGCTCAGAAAACGACTGGCTGGTATTCTCTGGATATGCTCTGGCAAGGGGATGAGGCGGTTGTTAAGAAAGGATTGCCCCACGATCAGCTATCACCAGCGTGGCAGATTCTGATGCTGGGTGATGGTTCTCCTACGCGGCATCTACAACTGTTGACCCGAGAGCCCACAGAGGTTGATGTCATTGAAATGTCTTTAGTGGGCATGGCCAATGATGGAGCCCCCGATATCATTAGCTATGTACCGGGTCCTCGTCTCAGGCGACAGGTGTGGTTACGAACAGCATCGGGGCAGCGGCTAGCCTATGCCACATCCTGGTGGGAAGCTAGCCATGTGGATGAATACCTGAAGAACCGTTCGCTACCAATTTGGGCCAGTCTGGCTAATTTGCGCACCGAACTTTATCGAGATATTCAAGGAATTTATTATGGTTGGAGCCCACCGTTAGAAGCTGCCTTTGGTCAAAAAGGTCCGTTTTGGGGCCGTCATTATTTGTTTTGGCACCATGGTAAACCGCTGACCCTGATTTACGAGGTGTTTTCGCCATACCTTATGCGTTATTTGGGTCCCATGCGTTCCGAAACGAGCCATCGGTAAGGATAAAACGCTGAGGTTAATGGTTTTCGGGGTGGGAAATTTGATTACGCCGTTTACGGCATCGATCCGAGCAATATTTCACTTCATCCCAGCAATCGGCCCATTTTTTGCGCCAGGTGAAAGAACGCTGGCAAACGGCACATATTTTTTCAGGTAAATCAGACTTGCGACGCTGACGAGGCATTTTGGTAGTTTTCTAAGGTGCACGGTATGCTCAGAACCTAGTCTAAAGGGCATTTCTTATGGTGCCTGCCTATTTAGCGCTTTTGCGATCGCATGTCCCCTGACACCCCTTTTCCCAATCTCAGCATTGTCTTAGTCGAACCGGCTGGCCCACTTAATATTGGGTCAATAGCGCGGGTGATGAAAAATTTTGGATTATCCCAACTCGTTTTGGTCAACCCCCAATGCGATCCTTTTAGTGACGATGCCAGGCAAATGGCGGTCCATGCCTATGACTTGATTGAGTCATCGAAGACAGTGGCTACATTGCCGGATGCTCTGGTGGGGTGTCAGCGTGCGATCGCAACCACGGCCCGCCGTCGAGATTTGCAAACACCCCTTGAATCCCCCGAAGTTGCCCTGCCTTGGCTGCTGGAAACGGGAGCCACCGCACTGATCTTTGGGCCTGAAGATCGAGGCCTGAACAATGATGAAATGCTGCAGGCTCAACGGTTTATTAAAATTGATACCCATCCGACCTACGAGTCTTTAAACTTAGCTCAAGCGGTTGCTATTTGTTGTTATGAGTTATCTCGGGTAGGGCAGCGACCTCAGCGAACACCACCTGAGCCAATCGCGAGTGAACAAGCTAATGTGGTGGCTGCCACCCTAGACGAGCTTGATGGGTACTATCACCATTTAGAGTCGATTTTGTTGAAAATCGGCTATCTTTATCCCCATACAGCTCCTAGTCGTATGCGAAAGTTTCGACAACTGGGCCATCGTGCCGCTTTGTCTACTCAAGATGTTGCTATGCTACGCGGTATCTTACGGCAGATAGACTGGGCTACCACACATCAGGGAATTGATTCAAACGCCCCCTAGCCATGCAATCAGTTTTCACGCTGGGGTAACGATTAGCCATGTGTTCTCACCTATGACGGATCCACAGCAGCCTTATCCTAAATCACGTCGAACTGGTCGACCGCGACGGCAGCGTCGGTCGGCTTCCTTGGGGCGACCAGCGGACCGATCACGAGGGTCGTCCAGACGAGCCAGGTCCAATGCCTCGGGTGGCATGTTCGGTGACATGGTTGATCCGTCACGGCATGTCCGCCGCACTCGTCGGAACGCTCGGTCTACCTGGCCTCCTCAGCCTAAAGCTTCTTTATTACCTAGGTTGCCAAAACCATTGGTCTACGGCATTAGACTGCTGATTATTGGTTTGGGTGTGGCTGCGATCGCGGGTACGGTGCTGTCAGTACTTACACCTGCTGATGACCAGTCAACCACGAGCACCGCTGCTGAAACTCAGTCGGCAGTTACCGTAACAGCGGCTTCTGACAACGACGTGCTGGTAGTTACCCGGGAACTGACAGCTCTAAAAACCAAGTTGGAGGAGTTACAGGAACTGATTCCTGAATTAACGCCGACAATCTATGTCTTTGATCTAGATACAGGCAACTATGTAGAAGTGGCCGGTAATGCCGAAACGCCAGCAGCTAGTACTATAAAGCTACCGATTCTGATTGCCTTTTTTAAGGCGGTAGATGAGGGACGCATCACCGTTGATCAAGCATTAGCTATGCAGTCTAACCAAATTGCTGGTGGGTCTGGTGACATGCAAGGACAGCCTCCAGGCACCCGATATACCGCATTGGAAGTGGCCACCCAAATGATCATCAATAGCGATAATACCGCTACCAATATGATGATCGATCTATTGGGTGGTCCCCAGGTTCTCAATCAGCAGTTTGCCGATTGGGGATTGACGATGACGATTCTGCGCAATCCCTTGCCAGATATAGAGGGCACGAACACGACCAGTGCTCAAGATCTAGTACGAATGATTGCTCATCTTCATAAAGGGGATATTTTAAGCCTGCGCTCCCGCGACCGGGTGATGAATATTTTGCAGCGGACCTACAATAAGAAGCTACTGCCTGCGGGCGTGAGTGAAACCACTATCAGCTATAACAAAACTGGCAATATTGGTGAAGTGCTCGGGGATGTGGCTCTGATGGATCTTGCCAATGGCAAGCGGTATGCGATCGCGGCCCTAATCCGTCGCCCTGAAAATGATGGTCGAGCTCAAGAATTGATCCGACGTATTTCGCAGGCAGTGTATCAGACGATGAACCAATCTGCGCCTGTGCCACTGCCTGTAGGTACATCTACCGAAACTGAGCCAGATCTGCAACCCAATGGTGAGGTCCCTGGTGCAAACGTCCCTAACCCCCAAGAACAAATTTAAGCTCTACTTAAAATTTGTTCAAAATCTCATTAATTTCGTGTATTTGCCAAAAACTGTATGAATACAGTTGACAAGGTAGACATCTTTGATACACTTTGTCACACAAGTTCGGGGATTTAGTAGTCCATCTACACTCTGATACCTGTGAGCGCTAGAGGAATATGGTCAATACCCCTGTCGATATTAATCAGGTAAGACAATCAGCTGCTACTGGGCATTTTCGGTCCATAGCTTTGTGGCTCAACTACCCGTTGGTGCCCCAGTCTATTTATGCGCGGGTTCAAACCGACCAGTATTCAGGATATTTGCAAGTTTTACTAGAGTTTGAGCGTCCTCCCAAAAAGGATGTACTGATTCGATTTGTCTGTAATCGGCTTTGCCAGTTAGAGTCCAAGGTTATTCGGGGTGTTGCTTTGATCGGTCGTTTGGTGGGTACCGATCAGCCTCTGTGGCAGCAGCGGGTGAAATTAAGTCAGCGTAAACAACGTGCAACTGTTCAACAGCCCAGCCAAGACACGGCAGCAGCCCCTGTCACAACACCTCCCTTGGCACCTGAACCTGCGGTGACTGAGCAGGTCGTGACGCCCGAGGTCTCCGATGCTCAAGCAGAAACCATAACCGCTACCACTTACGGTGGCGAGACACTGAAGACAGTTCCGTCTTACCTCATTCCTCGTGAAACGAATTTACAAGAACGACGACGGCGACCTAACCGTAGTGTGGCTCCCTTTCCGTTAGTACAAATTCGTTCCACCGATATTGACAGTACTCAAACCTCAACTCAGCGCCGCATGAATCGCCGCCGTCTTACACCTAAAGACGTTATTGAGCATCAGTTCAAATACATGAGGGCGATTGTCGTTACTGGCTCCGCTGCTGCTGCCTTTATCCTGGGCTGTGTGACTGAGGCTGTTTTCTCCCAACGTGGCCAAGTGGCTCAGAAGCAGTCGCCGTCTCTACCTACCTTCAAGGAAGGTGGATGGCGTCCCCTTAGTGACGTAGAAACTCAGGAGATTGCCTATCGTTCCGCGATGCGAGGACCGGCAGTCTCCGCTGCTCTAGAACCCGTTGCTGTGATGTCCCATGAGCCCAGCAGTAGCCCTGAAAATCCTACGGTTACACTGGTTTTTGGTGGAGAAGTGCCCGTGGGTGATGTCCCATTACAAACTCCCGATGCTGTGGAAGAAGTCTTGGGTGAACTAGAGGCTTTTCGAGAAGCTGATGTGGCTATGGTAGGTCTCGGGAATTCCCTGGCCAGCGCCGATACCTCGCTGCAAGAAAATTACTTTGAACGTTCTCGTCCCGATGCGGCGGATGCCCTCCTCAAAGGGGGAATTGATATTGTGGGGCTGACTAGCGACCAAACAATGGATTTTGGTAGCCATGGTTTGACAGAGACCATAAAAACTTTGGACGGTGTTGGCATCTATCGAGTGGGGGCCGGTCGTAATCAGCAGGAGGCCCGTCGTCCAGAAGTTTTAGAGGTCAAAGGTCAGCGCATTGCCTACTTAAATTACGCTCCGGATAGTGATGATGCGGCGACCCTAAATCGAGCTGGCCTGAATATTCAGGAGCGAGACAACATTGTGGCAGATATTGCTGCTCTGCGTGAGGCTGTGGATTGGATAGTTGTGAATTATCGCTGGTACGGAGACTTAGCAGCAGAGCCCAATGCACAGCAGGTTAATTTGTCTAGATCCGCAATTGATGCCGGTGCTGACTTAGTAGTTGGCTATCATGCTCAACAGTTGCAGGGGGCTGAACTCTATAAATCTCGACCTATTGTCTACGCTTTGGGGGATTTTATTTTTGAAGAGGAACCCCTGAGCGATCATGACACGGCTGCTTTGCGGGTTTCTCTGCGGGAAAACCAAATGAAAGTAGAGTTCCTTCCTGTCAGTGTTAGGGAGGCTCGACCAAAGACTGCCTCTGGGGAAACGGCTAGAGCTATTCTCAAGCAGATTCGTCAAGCATCTAATACGTTGCCATCGCCGTTGCAGTTTCCCGCCATTTTAGAGGCCACTCCTCCAACGGAGCCTTTGCTAAAACCTGAAAAGCCTGTGGCTCCCCTGAAAACATTAGGTGAGCTAGAGCCTGGGCCGTTGTCGGATAGTCAAAACCCTTTGGAAGGGGAGTTCATACAGCCAGAGAGTTTTCCCCCTGATACCTTTGACGGTTTTGCCCCTGGGTTTGAAAGTTTTGAGTCAGAGATCTTGGATTCAGAGACCTTTTCAAATACCTCTGATGGATTTACCGTTGAACCAGAGGTATCTGAGCGTAATGTAGCTGAGCCCAATCCATTTGAACCTCGTAATCTAGAGTCAGAGAGCTGGAGTGATGGTCTGGCACCTGCCCAAACTATGAACGAGAACGGCCCTCTAGAAGAATCAGGTCTTTTAGAGGGCAATAGCCCTTTAGATAGCTTTAACACTCAGCCCGATAGTGAGCCCGCTTTTGATAATGCCGTGCCTTATGAGATATGGGAATCACCTGCACCCATTAATCCTAATGCTGCGCCGAAGCGAGGCACTAACCCTAACGTCATTGATAATGGCACCGGTATGGAGTTAATACCCCAGCAGGAAGGGGATGATATTCTGGCTCCCAATGATGAGCCTTTGCCGGGCTATGACATGTTGGAAAATTGGGGTGAAAAATCATCTCCCCACAAAGAATTTAATCCTATCCAGGAACGTTTAAATAACTTTGACCCATCTGAGGTTGACGTTCCTACTGCATCTCCTGATGATGTCTTTCCTATAGGGGCTCCAGAGGTGTCTGTAGAGCCTGATGATGAAACTGAAGACATAAGGGATACATCGGGTGCTATCTCTCCCCATGATGAGCCCTTGGTAGGACCTCTTGGGTAATTTTTAGATAACAGTAACGTTTGAATATACTTATAGGCACTCTCTGGTTGCTAGAGCTACATTGACGAAGAATTATTGATGTTTTGTATGTTAACGATATACAAAACATAATGGTTCGATACATCACTGTGCTCATTTGTTAGAACGAGACAGGCATTTGCTCTTAGTAAAAGAAAACGTGGGCAAACTCTTGAAACTCTTCCTCCAAAAGGGTTTTAAGATCTGTTTCAGAAATGTACATAGTACATGTGAACTCAGTATTTCTTCGGTTTTGATACAAGGGGTTTACCACTTCGTAAAAGATTCGGGTATACTTTTACTTTCTCACCCTAATCCTTGTAGAAAGCTTAGAAATACGGGTAAGCGCGCAGATTTTTGAGACAAAAGGCACATTCGTGAGCCGTTTTATACTGATGTTGTGCAGGGGCTCGGAAGAAAGAACATAGGCAGGTCAATATAAATTGAGCCAGCCAATCATGTTGTAATCTTTGTGAGATTTATAACCGCTATGGGAAGGGCAGGAAAAGCATTAAAGCATGTACTTACTCAGTACGGAATTAGTCAAAATCGTCTGGCCGTGACAATGGGTGTAGCCCGTTCGACGGTCAACCAATGGGTGAATGAAGTCAGCGATCCACTGGCAGACTCTGTGCCAGAGATCATTGTCGCTCTTGAAACATTAGAGCCGTCAGCTGCTAGCATTTTTCTCAGCATGTATCTGGAACGAGGTGCTGAGGCGACTGCTGATCATCGCTAGTTAACCGTAGGCGCGTTAAGTGCGCTAGGGAATCCAGACAGGATTGATGCCGGCAAAAGGTAGTGCCTGTGGTTCAACTGGCTGAGGCCTCTTGTTTAATCGGTCGTCGCTTGTCTGATAAAGCGGTAGCAACCATATCTTTGAGGTTGCGATCGCAATGCCGTCATCTAGAACCACCGAGTTGTCAGCTGTGGCACTTGGTGTTGTTTCGTCGAAAAGTAGAGCCAAACCGTCAGGGGCTAGGCTCATGTGCACCGATGGCTGAGGCGATAATGTCTGGAGTGTTTCTACATCGCCAGTGCTCAAGTTAATGGCCGCAATAGATGGCTGTACTTGGTAGGTTTCACCCTCAAGTAATTGACTGGTTAAACAGAATAAAAGTTCATTAGTGGGGTCGAACTGCGCATCTAAGATCGACCCTGTCACATTTATTAGGGGCTTTTCATCGCCCTGATTGGATACCCAAAATAATGTTTGAGTGAAGCGTTTGTCCGGGTCATCCTGGTTAAAGCTCACCATGGCTGCTGCAGAGCCATTGCTGGCCACATCCATGACCAGCCCATATTGGGGTAAAAAGTCTAACGTTTCGCCACTTTGCTCGTCTGGAGCATTGTTCAAAGCAATGATAGCGGTGCCTTCTCCCTGTTGCAGGAGGAGTGACTGACTGTCAGGTGCAATTATAAAATCTCCGCCAGGCTCAGTCTCTAGACGGCGGGGAGGCTGATCTTGGGTAACGACCCAAGGGCCAAAATTACCTGGATTGTTGCGACTCACTCGCTGTACAACAATGGTACTGCCGTCGGGAGAGAGATCAAATTTTAAATTCTGATATTCGCTGCTATCAAGTAACGTCTCAATTTGACCACTTGAATTGTTTGTGTCGTCCCCTAAACCAGTGGTTACGGTGTATAGTGCCTGGTCTTGTTGAGTGTTTTGCCCCCGTTCTATGGCTGCAAACAAAATGCGATCGCCCTGGGTGTAGGGCTTATAGTCCATAACCGTTAGATTTTTGGGAGTCAAAGCTGTTTGGGACTGAGTGCTCAGGTTATAGAGCATCAGGCGGCCTTGATCTTCGCCTTCTACACCAATGTAGGCGAAGGCTCGCTTGCGAGACTTAAAACTAGCCTCAAAGGGCATAAATTTGGCTTCTGGCCCACTAAAGCGGTCGCTAGCTTCGGGAAGGCTAACTGTAAACTCGTTGCCGTAGGGGGCTGGAAAATTTAAAGTGTACGCCATGCGCCGACCAGCCCAACTAAAGCGACCTGGTAAGGGGGGCTCAATGGTCAGGTTTTGTTCCACGCTAGTGTGATCCATTGGGCGGCTAAAGGTTAGCAAAAAGGCGGTATCTTCAGCTCCAATCTGCCGATTTTGCCAGGTAAAATCCCGGACTTTTGAGGCGGCGGGGCCGCCAAATAAAACCATGCCCCCAATAACCAAGGCCAGCAGCGCTATCATTGCCTGGGCCAGTCGATCAAGGGGTTGGCGATGGTGGGTAGTCATGGTGTGAAACTGGCTAATATTCGTAGGGATTACGGGGTTCAGGGATGGTTTCCAGTTTGGTCGGTTTTATGGTGAGCTGGCGCTTGCCGTTGATGGTGGTGGTGATCATTTTTCCTTCTATGTCTAGCCAGCTATCAGGGGCATAGGCCTGTCGTGAAACAGCTAGCTCCACAGGCAGGCCGACGGGGTAAGCATCGGCTGCACAGCACGTTAAAACAAATCGGGAAATCATGAGATATCCTTCTGGCCATTCATCGGGGTGAATCACAAAACCTGATACCTTAACCCCTTGCCCCGTATAAGCATCCGGTTCTGGGTATACATTAAGTGTGCGAATCCAGTCGATGATTGTACGTTCTTCAGAGGCAGCCTGGCGGACAAAACGTTGAGGTTGTGAGCGCGTCATCGTCAACGTGTCAGCCACACCCCGCTGAATGGCTGTATCACTGGCAAATGCCTGGGGGGTATAGATAAATCCCAGAACAGCCACACCTAATAAAATGAAACTGCTGAGCTGAGGCGGCAGCAACGTGGTGTGGCTAGGGGGAGCTTGTACCTTTTTGGCACGCCGTCCTTGAATTAGCTTAAACAGAGCCATGCCTAGCAGAACAATGGCAGCGCTATTAGCTAGCCACATATAGTCTGGATGCAGCAGCAGAAACAATTTTCCAGTGATCCAGTACCGAAATAGGGTCAGACTCCAAGCGCCGAGCACTAACACATCTAACCAATTCTGACGAAATGGTTTGGAAGACCGTCTTTGCCGTTTAGCCTTACCTGAGTTTCTGGCTGATTTAGCTGACATAGAGGTTCATAAATAAGGTCAAAATAAAACACAGCTGAGCTGCCAGCATGAAAATGTAAATGATGGCCCTTGGCTTAAAGAGCGTCATTAATAGGCCAATGTTTTTCAGGTCAATCATGGGACCAAAAACAAGGAATGCTAGCTGTGCGCCAGTGGTAAAGGTGGATGCAAACGATAGCGCAAAAAATGAATCCACCGTTGAGCAAATGGATACTACGGCTGCCAATAGCATCATCGCCAAAATAGAGGTGATAAAGTTTTGCCCCAGGGCCAAAATCCAATCCCTGGGAATGGCTACCTGAACAAAAGCTGCGATCGCACTACCAAGAATCAATACTGCCCCCAGCTCCTTCAGCTCTTGCACCATATTGTCGATGACAAGCTGTAATTTGATGGCTAGGGGTACCTCTGGTTTTTCGGTCAGAATTGCCGTTGGATCGTCTAGCTGCAGGGTAGACCCGTCGGTTTGTAGCAAAAATGTGCCTGACCGCAGCAAGGGATTACTTGGAGCAGCGACCCTACGGGCTTTAGGCATTTGTCTAGCTACAGCCGATTGTAGGATGGGGCGCATATCAATCTGACGACTGAAGATCCAAGCAATGATGACTGCTATGAATAATGTAAAAAGTACTCTCAGAAAAACAATCTCGGGCTGATCGCGAAACGCTACCCAAGTGGCCCAAAATACGACCGGATTAATGGTGGGTGCTGCTAGTAAAAAACCCACTGCCACTGAAGATGGAGCTCCTTGCACAATCAGCCGTCGGGCTACAGGAACATTGCCACATTCGCATACAGGGAAAAATACCCCCATTAAACTACCTGCTATAGCTCCTAGCAGGGGGGTTTTAGGCAGTAGCTTAATCAGCGTACGCTCATCTACGAAAAACAATAGCAGGCTCGAAAATGCCACACCAATGAGCAAAAAAGGGATGGCCTCTACCAGCAAGCTAAAGAAAAGCGTTAGTCCATTACTCAGTTGTTCCATAGATGTGCAACCGTGAAGATGCCTATTGCTGACCAGCTATTCTACAGGAAATTGCTAGAAAGCATGGCGGTGATAGGGCAATCATCATCCACCCTGTTCGAACAGAGAGCAACCAAAGGGGCCATATTTTTACCATAGAGAAACTTTGCTGACACTGATATTCCCTGAAAAACAGATATCAACATCTGCATCAGGGTCACGCCGTCGATCTTGGTATGCGCCAGTATAGCGAAATTGTCCCAATTCAATGCTAGATTCAGTCGGTAATGGCTGTGTGCACACAGGGCAAAAAACAATTTCGGGTTCAGGGTCGCTGACCGATGGCAAATTGACGTTCCAAAACTGCCCTGGGGCAAGCGGTTTTTCCATTAACATTGTGAGCACGCGGGCCGCACGATGCGCCGCTACCTCCCAATCAATAGAGATTCCTCTGGACTTGTAATGGGAAATCGCAATGGCCGGCACTCTGAGTAGTGTGGCTTCTCGCACAGCAGCAACGGTGCCAGACACATAGGTATCCGCCCCCAGATTTCCACCATCATTAATGCCTGCTAAGAGCCAATCGAGTTGGGGATAGAGATGATGGGCTACGCGAGTACAGTCAGCTGGGGTGCCGCCGATGGCGTATCTCTGGGGGGTGCGCCGATCAACATTAATAGATCCGCCACGGTTAATCTGGTGGCTACAGCCCGAGAGATGTTGATCTGGGGCAACAATACCGATGTTGGTATGGCTAAAGGAGAGTTTTTCCGTAGCTTTGTATAATGCCTGGATTCCAGGTGCATCAATGCCATCATCATTGGTTAAGACAATTGTAGGAGCCATTACAGTGCAGCTTCACCGGTAAACACCAAAACGGCAGGACCCGTCATATACACGTGGTTATTAGTGGCAGACCATTCAATTTTTAGGGGGCCACCTGGTAGTTCAACGGTGGCGGTGCGATCGCACTTGCCATTCAATACCGTCGCCACCAGGGCCGCACAAGCACCAGTACCACAGGCCATGGTGGGGCCAGCTCCCCGTTCCCACACCAGCATTTTGAGATAGTCAGAGCGCACCACTTCAATAAATTCAGCATTGATACGCTGAGGAAACGCCTGATGACGTTCAAACAGCGGGCCAATCTTAGCCAGTGGAACTGTAGTCGTATCCTCCACGAAGGTAATGCAGTGGGGGTTGCCCATGCTGATGCAGGTGACCTGGTAAGTCGTGTCTGCTACCACCAAAGACCGATCGATAATTTTTTCGCTGGCGTTGGCCAGAATTGCAGGAATTTCCCCAGCCAATAGACGGGGCTCTCCCATATCAACCGTGATTTGGCCATCGGTTTGTAGCGTTGGCACGATCAATCCTGCCAAGGTGTGAATTTGATAGCTGTGGGGAGTCGTTGGCGGTTGATCGGCTGCCGCTTCCAATGCCTCTAAATATTTGGCCATACATCGAATGCCGTTGCCACACATTTCCGGCTCTGACCCGTCGGAGTTAAAGATGCGCATGGTGTAATCGGCACCGTTTTCACCGGGTAGGGCAAAAATGACGCCATCGGCACCGATGCCAATGTTGCGATCGCATAAATCCATCGCTTGTTTAGGCGTCAAAACTGGAGATGACTGGTGCCGATTGTCTACCAAAATAAAATCGTTACCGAGTCCGTGATATTTGCTAAAGGCGAGCCCCATGATACGCAGACGTTAGAAAAGAGTTGCAATAATTAGAAAAGAGTTGCAATAATTCGTCAACAGCTTACCGGAAGTAGTATAGACCGGGTACGTTATTACTGTTTCATCCATGTTTATCCACGACTGCTATGGCTACTGAATTTGATACAGGTTCACCCAGCATTCGACAAATACAGACACTGATCCGTGATCAGCAAACCATTGAAATCAAGCTATTGACCGGTGATGTGTTTAGTAGCATTGTTCTGTGGCAGGATGCCCAGGCAATTTGTCTGAACATTGATGGTCAACCCATGCTTGTCATGCGTACGGCTGTGGCCTACATCAAGATCATGAGTTAAGTCAGTCTTGTAATTTCATAGACAATGAAATGAAGCTTCTCAACGCAGAGGCTTCATTTTCTATGTTTTGTCATCTTCGAATCTTCGTTTGAATGCTTTCCGATAAAACTTTCTCGAGGCGCTCAGGAAATTATATATAAATGCCGATATTGTAAATTTCAATTTTAAAAAGATATTTTTTACTGTTAGTTTTTAGGCGTTATATTATCGACTTTTTTTGATAGGTTGCTCGTAGTTTTATGCAGTTGATGTGTTTGTTAAGTCACCTCCGGGCACACTAATGCCAATACGATCCTTGGACGCAGGTTTGAAGTCTAACAAGGGTTGCTAGTTGCTGATAAAGCAAATGTTTTAACTGATTAAGGCATTTGTATATTCCATTGTGGCTATAAACTATGGCTTCTAGAAAATCTTTTTCGAAGCAATGGAATCAATGTGAAACCATTTTATTAGTTGTGAATATCAGTGTTTTATCTGTATTTATACCCTTCGAAAATGGTTGGAAAGTGCTCATGTGCATTGCGACATTCAGCAACATCTAACACTGTTTACAGAGATATGCAACGGAGCCATTTGACAGGATGAGCAGTATTGAAAAAATTGTTGAACAAGCTTTGCAGGATGGTTATTTAACCCCTGCGATGGAAGCTGAAGTAGGACGCATTTGTGATACTGCTTCAGAGCTTTCCATCGAAGAGTACATGGCCCTTGATCGCCTTATGGGGTCACTACTCACGGGCGAGGTGGTCGCTGTGCCTCGCAAGCAGTTTATCAACGTTATGGAGGAGCTAGTCTTAACGGAGGCTATTGCTCGTGTTGCTGAAATCGAGGCGAACAATGACTGTAGTCTTGATCTAGGTGATATTGCAGCCTATGCGCTTAATCGGTTACCCCCCCTCTATGCCACGACTGAAGAGGGGGCTGCATATCAGCGCAATAAAGCCCGTGAAGCCCTATCTGAGATGATCTCTGACCAGGTTAAGGATGCGATTTCCAACAGCCTCGATCGGCCTGATTTCTTCCCTGAACGTGAGGGGATTAAGCGCTCTAGCGATGGTTTCCTAGGTCAAATGAATGATCTGCTTAAAGACTATGCCCATAAATTCGAGCCAGTTCGAGCCGCTTAAGGCCTCCAGCGGGATTACAGGTTGAGCTTCAAAGCAACAAGAGAGATACAAATACGCAAAGCAAAAGCACCGTTGAGGCCAACGGTGCTTTTTTTACATCACGTAGGGGCGCACTGCTGTACGCCCTAAAACACTGTGTGCCCTAGACACTTGTGCGCCCTAGACACAAATTGCCTACAAAGGGCGATATACCCGGTAGTTGATACTGGGAAAGATATTGTCAATTTCTTCCACTTTTTCTAGCCAACCTGAATCGATTTTGCCTGCCATGATGTCTTCCCGCAGTTTGTCAAAGCGTAATAGGTGGGAGCGGGTACGGCGTACGGCGTAGGGAACCATGGTCCCTGTACGCATAATGAAAGCCCAGTCAGATGATTGTGCTAGGAGTAATTCCCGTGCTGCCTGATTAAGGGCACGCCATTCCAACTCATCAGCAGGTTCACGACGGGCCAAATCAATCATGCGCTCCGCCGCCTTGTGCAGGTGCGGGTAAATCCAAGCATTAGTTTCGTTGAGCCAATACTCATGAAAGCCCTTATAACCCCAGCTTGACTGAGATGGACGGCAGACCTGTTGGGTAGGATTGCTCCGTAGATAATCTGCCAGGTGGGTCATTTCGTAGGTGTCTTGGTCATACCAGGTTTTGCGGAACAGGTAATCAATAAACCAGGGACCTTCGTACCACCAGTGGCCAAATAGCTCAGCATCGTACGGTGAAATCACAATGGGCTTGCGCTGCATCATGCCGTTGAGGTGAGCAATCTGCTGGCCACGGTTGTACATGAAATTACTCGCATGCTCTGCGGCCTTTTCACGAGCCCAATAGGGGTCGTACCAATCCTTGTCAGATAGCCCTAAATTTTTACCCGTAATCTTGTGGTACTTGATACCGACATTTTTACGCTGCCCATTGGGCATAACGTAGGGCTTGATATAGTCATATTCTGCATCCCACCCCAGGTCACGGTAAAACTCGCGATACTCTGAAGCCCCTGGATAACCTACCTTTGAGGACCATACCTGTTGGGAGGACTCGTGGTCTCGGCCAAAGGCAGCCACGCCAGTTTCTGTATAGATGGGGGCATAGGCTCCAAAGCGAGGACGGGGACGAGCATACAGAATACCGTGACCGTCAGTTAGAAAGTACCTGAGGCCTACATCAGCAACCATGCGTTCCAGGCCTTCGTAGTAGGCACATTCAGGCAGCCAAATTCCTGATGGAGGACGGCCAAAGTTCTCTTCGTGACTTTCTACGGCGACTTTAAGCTGGGCCCAAACTGCCTCGGGGTACATCTTCATCAGAGGCAGGTAGCCGTGGGTGGCACCGCAGGTGATGATGTCTAGGTTATTGCTATCGACATACTGCTTGAAGGCGGATATCAGGTCACCTTTGTTGTCCTCCCACACCTGTCGTGTGTGGTTAAATTCGTTGGCATAGTACTCTGCCAAATATTTGACGTGACCGTTGTGCTCATTGCGTTCGATCTCTCGCTCGGTCAGTTCCTCAAGATTGGTTAGATGCTCGTCATAACGCTCTTGAAGGAGGGGGTCTTTGAGCATCGACACCAGGGGAGGTGTCATACTCATGGTCATTTTAAAGTCAATGCCATCCCGCTTAAGACCATCAAACATGGTCAGTAAGGGGATATAAGTTTCAGTAATTGCCTCAAATAGCCACTCTTCTTCTAGAACAAAGTCACTTTCTGGGTGCCGAACGAAAGGTAGGTGGGCATGGAGTACCAGAGCAAGATATCCGAGAGACATAGGGCAACCTTTATTGACAAAGTGAGCATCGTATGGACAATTGCTAGGCTGGCCTGAGCCTTTAAACGTTGAGCCTTAAGGGATTAACGGGCTAAAGACGTTATGAGGCTAAGGTATCGGATCATCGTCAAGAAAAACCCGAATAGGGGACCAACCGTGACGATACAGCGATCGCAAATGAAACCTTTACACTAATTTAAGCATCTCCTGAGGATGGTAGAGCAAATGAAATGAAGCAGTGAAAGTCAGCTGCCAATTTGGCCCTACTGTAATCCTGGGTGCGAGATCACTTCAGTAGCGATTATGTCTTTTTGTAAAGAATGGTCTTGACTATTGATGCTAGCAGCTATTTGTTCGTTTGCTCTACCTGAGCTAGCTGTTCTTCTAGGTGAGCTACCTGCTGTTGAAGTCGCTTTAGGGTGCGATGCATCTCGGGCAGGCGATTGTAGATAGCTGAAGATTTTAGATAGGTACGATAAGGACTGGCAGGAATGCCCATCATGATGCTGCCGGGGGAAACATTGCTGTGGAGGCCAGCCTTAGAGCCCGCCTGGGCACCTTTGCCAATTTTGGTGTTGTTGGCCACGCCGACCTGGCCTCCCAGCACGACTAAGGACTCTAGCTCTACCCCTCCAGCCAGGCCTACCTGGGACGCTAGTATGCAGTTATCGGCCAGCTGGCAATTGTGGGCCACCTGTGTCAGGTTATCTAACTTGCTATTGCGACCAATGCGAGTTTCTCCAACAGCAGGACGGTCTATGGTGGTATTGCAGCCTACTTCGACATGGTCTTCTAGTACGACAATGCCGGACTGGTGCATTTTCTCCCAGCCCTGGGCTGTTGGCACAAAACCAAATCCCTCGGAGCCAATCACCGCTCCGGTATGGATAACACAGTGGGCTCCTACCTGAGCACGTTCATGGATAACACAGTTAGCATGGAGTGTTGTGCCTTCGCCAATACTAGCGTCGGGATAGATGACTACCTGAGGGTGAATGCACGCGTTGTCACCGATGGTGGCTCCAGCATGGATGACGACATAGGGGCCAATGGCCACGTTATTGCCAACCTTGGCTGTGGGGGCAATGATCGCTGTGGGATGGATGCCAGGGGAGAGCTGAAAAGGCTGGTAAAACAGTGCGATCGCACGAGCAAAGCCCAGTCTGGGCTCGTGAGTACTAACCCAGGCAATGCCTCGCTCTATGGCCTGGGCTTGCAGGGCTTCATCGACGGGCAAAATCAGTGCCGCATTGGCTGTCTGCTCGATGTAGGGGGCAAACTTTTTGCCTTCAACGTAGCTAATGGTGTCAGGCTGTGATTCTTGAACTGCGGTGACCCCAACGATGTTCGGGTTAAGCTCTGGCTGAGACGCTAGGCTTGATGTCTCAGCAATGCCCAGTTGCTCTACTATCTCGCTAAATCTCATGGCTGCCTCGTTTGCTCACTGACGTCTCAGCGACAGGCTATCAAAAAATTGCCTTTTCTAGAAAAGTAACGCATTCTACATGGGTGGTTTGGGGAAAGAAGTCCGCAGGCTGCACCATGGTTAGGCCATAGCCATTGCTGCATAAAATCTTTAAATCCCGTGCCAGGGTAGATGGGTTGCAACTCATATAAACGATGCGGTTAGGGCCGATCTCTACTAGCGTTTCTAGAACGATGCGATCGCAGCCTTTTCGGGGGGGGTCTAGCACTACAACATCAACAGGGCTAGACTGCTGAGCACTGATTTCTAGCAACAGCTTTTCCACGGCCCCAGCAAAAAACTCCGTATTCTTTAGCCCATTGAGTGCCGCGTTTTGACGGGCTTGTGCGACTGATTCCGGATGAAATTCAATCCCCACACAGTGAGCAGCACGCTGGGCCAGGGGAAGAGACAACGTGCCGATGCCGCAGTAGGCATCAATGACAGTTTCATTACCCTTCAGGTTTAGGTGCTCTAAAACCAGACTCACCAAGGTCTCGGCTTGAGCCGTATTGACCTGGAAAAAGGTAGTTGGCTGAATGCGCAATCGTAGACCTAAAAATATCTCCTCTAGATAGAGTCGGCCCGCTAAGCAACGGGTCTCTTCCCCAAATACCTTGTTAGTGCGTTCCGGATTGATATTGAGACATACGCCCACCAAACTTGAATGCTCAGAGAGCCACTGGTCAGCCTGCCCTTGAACATTTGGTAGATACCCTGTGGTGACTAACGTCAGCAACGTTTGGCCCGTATTTTGGCTAACCCGAAGAGCTAAATTGCGAAGTCGACCTTGGTGTTTTTGTTCGTTATAAAGGCTCCACCCTTGTGCTTTGATCGCCTCTTTAGCATCCACCAGCAAAGGATTCAGGCTCTCATGCTGGATTGGACACTGATTTAAATTTACAATTTGATGGGTGCCCCGACGATAGTATCCGGCTTTGACCGTGCCTCCAGGGCCTCGGGCTAAGGGATAGGTGACCTTATTTCGATAGGCTAACGGGTTTGGGGCCCCTAAAATTGGCCTTATAGGAACCGTCTCAAAGCCACCAATACGTTCTAGAGCAGACTGAACTTGAGACTCTTTTGCTTGCAGCTGTTTTGAGTAAGCCACAGCTTGCCACTGGCAGCCGCCACATTTATCCGCCACGATGCAGACAGGGCGGATCCGATCTGGCGATGGTTCAAGAATTTGCAGTTTTTTCCCATAGCCATAGGCGGGTTTTAACCGTGTAAGCCTTACTTGCAGAGTATCTCCAGGAACCGCATCTGTGACAAAAACTACTCGATCTTGCCAGCGACCTACACCATCACCGCTGTTACTCAGATCATCAATTTTCAAGTCGATCACCTGCCCCTGTTGCCACAGGGACTTGTCTACTAGTGAAGTCATAAGGCTGCTCGCGTCAGGGATCGAAAAATATTTGCTACCGGCGGGGTTTTAATTCTATGACAAGCCCTAAAGTTCGTGACATTGTGACCAGCTTGAATGGTTTACCGGATTGTTTGTAAACTCTCTTAACATAGCTCTCAGGCTAGAACACGCAACCAGTTATTATTCAGAGGATAAAAATCTTTTGAACCGGGCCAAGTATCTCTTTCCTTGTTTGCCCCAGAGTCGTTACACTGTAGTTATTACGAGTCACCGCATTCACTAAGCTATGTCTGTCGTTAGCCAAGTAATTCTCAACGCCGATGATGAGCTGCGCTATCCCACCAGCGGCGAGCTCAGGGGTATCCAAGATTTTTTGCAAACTGGCCCTCAGCGCTTAGTAATCGCGCAAAAGCTGGCTGAAAATGAAAAAAAGATTGTAGATAAAGCCAGTAAGGCCCTATGGCGTCGACGTCCTGATTTTATTGCGCCAGGTGGTAATGCTTACGGTCAAAAGCAACGGGCACTTTGTTTGCGTGACTATGGTTGGTATTTACGCCTGATCACCTATGGCATTATTGCTGGTGACAAACAGCCCATTGAAAACATTGGTTTAGTGGGTGTGCGTGAGATGTACAATGCCCTTGATGTACCAGTGCCTGGCATGGTTGCCGCTATTGAATGCTTGAAAGATGCATCCTTAGGTCTACTGACTGAGGCTGAAGCTGCTGGGGCGGCTCCTTACTTTGACTACATCATCCAAGCAATGTCGAGCTAAACCGCTTACCCTTCACTGGTGGTGTAAGTTGCCTAATTGAATAATGTGAAGCGGGGAGTACATTTGATCGTATTTCCCGCTTTATTTTAGGTATGCTAGGGGCGCTGTGATCAATCAATGCCCCTATGGTGTCTGGTAAGCAACGTCGTCGAGGCTGCAAATTAGGCATGGTGGTTAAGTCAAATTCCCACTGTGATTATGTAGTGCAGCTAAATACGGATAGAGATGTCATTGAGCCGCCTGCCGTTAGTGATTACGGCTTTGGACAGTTTGTCACCCTAGAAACCGATGAGCAGCATTGGGCTGTGGGCATTATTTATAATTCGCAGCTGTTTAACCCGGCTTTTTTGAACAGCGGTCCTCAACTGACGGGTGCTCCAGACCCGATGTTTACTCCGGACTTGATTCAAGAAACCAAAACCTTATTAAATGTTGTGCTTGTGGGTAGTTTGGTGAATCAGGGCAGACTAACCTATGGCCAGCATGGAATTCCACGTCATGTAGTGCCTGTAAACACCCCTGTCTATTGCATGGATGATAAAGGTCGTCATCAGTTTCACTTGAATGTTGATAAACGCCCACAGTTTAGATACTACGGTCATTTACTGAACTGCGGTGGCACCTTTGCGACTCAGCTAACTCAACAAGTGTTAACTGAAGTGAGTAACTCAGGCCTCTTTACTGATGCCGATCAGCGAGCATTACAGGTACTTTGCAAAGAGCTGACCTGGAAAAATACGTTAGGTGCGATGAGATAGGTCTCTGAGGCCGTTGGATGTCAACATTTACAGACATGTGTGATCCATATCAAGAAAAATGTGATCAAAAGTGATCAAAATCACAGGTTCATGATGATTGAGATCGCTATCACCCCTCCCTAAATTCAGCATACTAAGGATGACTCAACTCTAGCCGAGTCATCTACAGGGAACACACAACCAGCCGATAGAACTCGCGGGAGTTCTGTCGGTTTTTTTTTGAGGGTATGGGTAATAGGCCGTGGAGAGTGGAGAAATAGGGTTTAAGATCAAACACTGTCACCCTTTGTTCACTCACTTAATTCCTATTGATGTCTACAACTGCATCCACCTCAATTCCGTGTTCTGCTGAGGAAATTGCTGCTGAAGGCTTAAAACCAGGCGAATATGATGAAATTGTCCAACGTTTAGGACGTCATCCCAATAGGGCTGAGCTGGGCATGTTCGGAGTGATGTGGTCAGAGCACTGCTGTTACAAGAATTCGCGACCCTTATTAAAGCAGTTTCCCACTGAGGGGCCTCGCATTCTGGTTGGGCCTGGAGAAAATGCTGGTGTTGTGGATGTGGGCCATGGACAGCGGTTGGTGTTCAAAATTGAATCCCACAACCATCCATCGGCTGTAGAGCCTTTTCAAGGGGCTGCCACGGGTGTAGGGGGAATTTTACGAGATATTTTTACCATGGGAGCCCGGCCAATTGCCGCTTTGAACGCACTGCGGTTTGGTGCGTTGGATGACCCCAATACGCGACGGATTTTTGCTGGTGTAGTCTCAGGAATCTCTCACTATGGCAACTGTTTTGGGGTGCCCACTGTGGGCGGCGAAGTCTATTTTGATCAGGCCTATGCGGGTAACCCTTTGGTAAATGCCATGGCCATTGGCTTAATGGAAACGAAGGAGATTGTAAAATCCGGTGCCTCAGGCATTGGTAACCCAGTGCTGTATGTGGGCTCCACCACTGGACGAGATGGTATGGGTGGGGCAAGCTTTGCCAGTGCTGAGCTGACGGATGAATCTGAAGCTGATCGTCCGGCGGTACAAGTGGGCGATCCGTTTCTAGAAAAGTCTTTAGTGGAGGCCTGTCTGGAAGCATTTAAAACGGGGGCTGTGGTGGCTGCGCAGGATATGGGGGCTGCGGGTATCACCTGTTCCACATCTGAGATGGCTGTCAATGGTGGCGTCGGCATTGAGCTCGACCTGGACAAAGTGCCTGTGCGAGAAACTGGCATGGTCCCCTACGAATATTTGTTGTCAGAATCCCAAGAGCGCATGCTGTTTGTAGGGCAAAAAGGTCGTGAGCAGGAGCTGATCGACATTTTTGAGCGCTGGGGGCTCCATGCGGTAGTGGCGGGTGAAGTGATTCAAGAGCCGATCGTGAGGATTTTATTCCAGGGTAAGGTCGCTGCTGACGTGCCTGCCTCTGCCTTGGCAGATAACACACCACTGTATGAACGCGAAGTTTTGGCGGAGCCGCCTGCCTATGTACAAACGGCCTGGGCTTGGCAAGAGAGTAGTTTGCCCGACTGTTCAGCAGCGGGTATCGATGGTAGAGCTTGGAGTGATGTCATGCTGACACTACTCGGTACACCAACAATTGCTTCGAAACAGTGGGTGTATCACCAATACGATCATCAGGTGCAAAACAACACGGTGATGTTGCCTGGTGGGGCAGATGCAGCAATTGTGCGACTACGACCTTTAGAAGGGGATGAGGGGGTTATCAGTAATTCTGGTGTGGCTGCTACTACCGATTGCAACCCTCGTTATGTATATCTCAACCCTTATGAAGGCGGTCTGGCGGCCGTGGCTGAGGCTGCTCGTAATCTGAGCTGTGTGGGAGCAGAACCCATTGCTGTGACGGATAATCTGAACTTTGGCAGCCCTGAAAAACCGGTGGGCTACTGGCAGTTGGCGGAGGCCTGTCGTGGTCTAGCGGATGGCTGTCGTGAATTTGATACACCTGTAACTGGTGGTAATGTGTCGCTTTACAACGAAACAGTTGATAGTGAGGGTAACCCTCAGCCTATTTATCCCACCCCCGTGGTCGGCATGGTCGGTGTGATTGATGATTTAGATAGGGTTTGTGGTCAAAGCTGGCAAATGGCTGGTGACCAGATTTATTTACTGGGAACCCCATTGGGTGAGGACGGTGACGGGGCTATGACTCTGGGAGCTTCGGAATACCTCAAGCAAATCCATGGTCAGGTGGCAGGGCGTCCACCCAAGGTGAATATTGACCTGGAGTTAAAGGTTCAGGCAGTCTGTCGCCATGGTATTCGCCAAGGTTGGGTGACATCGGCCCATGATTGTGCAGAAGGTGGATTTGCGATCTCACTCGCTGAATCCGCCATTGGCGGCAACCTTGGAGCAACGATCACCTTACCCAACCTGGAGCAGCGTTATGACACCTTGCTGTTTGGTGAGGGGGGGGCTCGCATTGTGGTTACTGTTGCTCCTATTCACCAAGCTGCTTGGGAAGCTTATCTCAGGCAGCAACTAGATCATGCCTGGGGAATCATTGGTACTGTAACCGCTGCTAATACGCCCCTGGTTATTCAAACATCTGATGATCAACCCTTGATTAATCTGGATGTTGCCACCATGGCCGATAGCTGGCGCTACGCTATAGAAAGAGCCCTGGATGTGTAACAACATAAACAACATAGATTAATCTGATGGACCGACACCCTTGCAATTGGTTTCGGGTGTTAGGATCATGTTAATTAAGAAAATATTAAGTCATTCTCTCAAGTCTCTACCTGGTTTTCTCACCTGTGTGCGTCTTGAGCCCATCACTCATTAGTCGCTTCTTTTTGTTGTCGTTAACGCTAAGCGGACTCAAGATGCCTCTCCCAACCAATAATATTGTTTCCCAACCTTCTACCGTGCATGTTCATCCCGACAAACCAGAAGAAGCCTGTGGCGTATTTGCCGTCTATTCACCCACAGACGATGTTGCAACGCTGACTTACTTTGGTTTGTATGCATTGCAACATCGTGGTCAAGAATCAGCTGGTATTGCCACCTTTGACCATGGCAGTATTAATGTTCACAAAGACATGGGGCTTGTTTCCCAGGTATTTGATGAGGATGTATTGCAGCGCTTGCCTGGACAGTGGGCCGTTGGCCATACCCGCTATTCCACGACTGGGTCTAGTCGAGTTGCCAATGCTCAACCTGCCATAGTGTCTACTCGCCTTGGAGAGATGGCGTTAGCCCACAATGGTAATGTGGTCAATGCTAGCAAGCTACGCGAAGAACTGCTTGAACGCAACCATACTCTGCTCACCACTACCGACACAGAGGTCATTGCGTTGTTGATGGCAGATGCCGTTAATGATGGCAAAGGATGGATTGAGGCGGCTATTGATGCCTGCGAACGGTGTCAGGGAGCTTTTAGCCTTGCGATCGCTACCCCTGAGGGGATTTTAGCAATCCGCGATCCGAACGGCATTAGGCCCCTTGTCTTCGGCTACTTTGGCGATCATGATCCTCAAAATGGGCCTGGGCAGTATGCGGTTGCATCTGAAACCTGTGGCTTAGACATTGTAAACGCCCACTACATTCGTGATGTGCAGCCTGGTGAGCTGCTCTGGATTAGTGAAACCGGTGTTAAGTCATTGCAATGGGCCCAGCCAGAACGCCGCCTGTGCATTTTTGAAATGGTCTATTTTGCACGGCCTGATAGCGTGTATCACGGTGAGAGTTTATACAGCTATCGCAAGCGTTTAGGTAATATTCTGGCCAAGGAGTCACCAGCAGACGTCGATTTGATTATGCCAGTCCCTGACTCTGGTATTCCGGCAGCTATTGGATTTGCTGAAGCTTCCGGTATTCCATATGCAGAAGGATTGATTAAAAACCGATACGTTGGCCGTACGTTTATTCAGCCAACCCAAATGATGCGAGAAGCTGGAATCCGTATTAAGTTGAATCCCCTACGAGATGTGCTGGAAGGAAAAAGAATTTTATTGGTAGATGATTCTATTGTTAGGGGAACTACCAGCCGCAAAATTGTCAAAGCTTTGCGAGATGCCGGTGCTACAGAAATCCACATGAGGATTTCATCCCCACCCGTTACCCATCCCTGTTTTTATGGCATTGATACAGATAGCCAAGACCAGTTAATCGCTGCCACAAAATCTGTACAAGACATTGAAGCCCAAATAGGTGTGGACACGTTAGCTTATTTGAGCTGGCAAGGAATGTTAGCAGCGACTCAACAGGATACTACAACATTCTGTTCTGCCTGCTTTACGGGAGATTATCCGGTAGAAATTCCTGAGATGTTTAAGCGCTCTAAACTTATGCTTGAGAAGACCCCAGTTAAAGCTTGACCTTGTTTAACGATGTTTTTAGCCTATATTTACGATTAATCAAAGGCTAAAAACATCGTGATTTCTACCATATTATTTTCGTCCAAAATATATACTTTTATGTCGTCGTATTTATGGCGTCGAAGCCTAATAAAGTAATTGCCTGGGCTGATATGTATAGATATCTAGAGCTTTTATCTAAGTGCGCGTGATTAAACTGGGCGATAGAGTGCGAATTTTATATCCCAAATATGCTGCTGGTCAAACAGGTACTGTCTTGGAGCAAGAAACTCTTGAGGATGGCTCTAAAACAGGACACTGGCTGGTCAAAGTTGATGGTGAACGATATATGATTCTGGCTTTGCTGCCGAAGGACATGAAAGTATTACGTTAATTACTATGTTTGAAGCTACCTGTTTTGAACATCTATGCATTGTAAAAAAGCAAAAAGGCTCCGCTTCTGCGGAGCCTTTTCATTAGATAACTAGGTTATCAAACTTACTTAGAAGCTGAAGGTAGAACGGATGGCACCGTAAAGGCTGTCATCATCACCATCAAGCTCACCGTAAATTACAGCAGGAGTCAGAGTCCAGTACTTGTTGACTTGAACAGAGTAGTAAGCCTCAGCTACTTCGTTATCATCGAAGTCTTCAGAGTAGTAGACACCAGCGGCATTACCAGTACCTAGGAAATCACCAAAGGCAACACCAGCCTGCCAGCTCTCATCACCATCTTGGTCAGCGAAGTAACCGCCGATTTCGAACCCGCCAAAGTCAAGATTTAGAAGACCTGCGATAATTTCTTCTTCACCGTTACCATCGCCAGTTTCACCATCCATGTAGACGATGGCAGCATCAATCAAGCCATCGCTTAAGTAGTTCAACTGAACAATGTATTCATACTCGTCGAAGACACCCTTGTCTGCATCCTGACCGCGGCCAGTTGCATAACCAGCATCAAGAATGATGTTGTCAGTGAAGGCAATGTTGAAGCCAACACCAAGGGATTCGCCACCTACACCAAGCTGGTCATAGAACTGAGGACCACCGTAGTCAGCAACGCTAGGACCATCGAAAGGAACGATAGTGCTGGTTACAAAATCATCAGAAACAGTGCTGTTAGCGGAGATGATTGCAGAAACACGGCTGCCGATGGGGAAGGAGTAGTAAACATCATCCAAGCTGATGTCATCCTGATCATCGTCAGGACCACTTTGGCTGGCTAGACCGCCTGCAGCCTGACCCAAGGAGCTAGTACCTTCACCACCACGGTCACTAGCCTGGAAACGAATACGTAAACGGTCTTCGCCAGTGAAGCTAGTGTCAAAGTTCAAACGAGCACGATACTCAAAAGTAGTCTCGTCTTCGTCGTTAGGAGCATCGAAAGGTACTACCAAGTGAGCGTCCAACTGACCTTTCAATTTGGTAGTAGTAGAGAATTGGTTAGCTTCTAGCTCAGCTACATCAGCTTCTAAAGTATCAACGCGACCACGGATAGTAGCTAGCTCGGCAGCAAACTCTTCCTGTAGGCGACGAATGGTGTCAAGCTCAGTTTCATCAACACCGTCAATTAGCTGAACGATTACGTCCAAGCAAGCGTTTAAACCAGCAGCGAACTCATAACGAGTCATTGCGCGGTTACCACGGTAAGAACGGTCGGGATAACCCTCAAGGCAACCATACTCTTCTACTAGGCGCTGCAGTGCAGTGTAGGCCCAGTCAGAAGGAAGAACGTCAGAAAGCTCGGAAACGCTAGTAACTTGAGCTAGTTGAATGGAATCGGAGTTGCTTAACGCGTCAACGCTGACAGCCTCAGCAGCAAAACCGGAACTGGAAAGAGCAGTACCCAGTACAAATGGGCTAGCCAATAAGGCTTTCCACAGATTAGACATTATTTTAGTTCTCCTCACACCTAGGAAGAAAATGAGTGCTCAGCAAAATAGCTGAGCCACATTGATTTATCTTGCCTGAATTACAGAACCTATGCAACCTTACCCTAAGACAATTCGCTTATGCTCTGTAATTACCTAAGGCTAATGCTAGCAGATCTCTTTAGGAAGAGCTAGCTACGTAGACTACCTTTTTACCAACTGATAAGTTGGTTGATAGCTAACTCTAGACACCCTAGTCCAGATTTTTCTTCAGAGGAAGATTTCTTATGCCAGTTGGGAGAGTGTCTGGCCATGCCAGTTGGGATAGCGTCTGATCTATGCCAGTTGGGATAGCGTTTGAGCCAAATTAAAATCTTGCTGAGTCAGGCCCCCTGCATCGTGAGTGGTGAGGCTAATGATCACTCGATTATAGGAAATTGAAATGTCAGGATGATGGCCAGCTGCCTCAGCTGGTTCAACTACTTTATTGATATAGGCAATTGCTTCAATAAAGTTCTTGAAGGTCAAAATCATTTGGATTGAAGTGTCTTCAAGGGTCCAGTCGGGCAATGTGGTGAGGCGAGTCTGGATTTCTGTAGAGCTGAGGAGTGTGAGCATATATAGGGCACGATGATGGCACTTTACTAAAAATAATATTAAGTGCAAATCATATAAGTTAAGTGCCTTTAAAAAACTATCCGCTCCTATCAGGGAAGTGCCGAAGCAACTTCAAGATAGGAGCGGTCTAGTGGGGTCTTAGGTTGAAACCAGACTGCCGGAAGGAACCCTAGCGCATCAGTTTCAAAGATGAAGCTAATTCTAGAGAACAGCCCCGGCACACAGCCGGCTCACGTCAACCTGAAGACCCATGCATATACAACTACTTTCACTCATGGGCATCACCTCCCTATCCCTAAATGGTTTTAGTACCAGGAGCACTTAGTGCTTGTTGAAATATAGCACAGGTCTTAGGGGAAAGGGATAAACGCTAGGCAGCGAATAAAAAAGGCCCCGACTGATAGGTCGAGACCTGTTTTATTCAATACTCCAAGCTCTTATAGAGCGTTACCGCGAGGCAGTACCTCTTCGGGGAATACAAACTTCTCGTGGGGCTGGTCCTGAGGAGCCATCCACGCACGAATACCTTCGTTAAGCAAGATGTTCTTGGTGTAGAACGTTTCGAATTCAGGGTCTTCCGCGGCGCGGGTTTCCTGGGAGACAAAGTCGTAGGCCCGGAGGTTGAGTGCTAGGCCGACGATGCCGACGGCACTCATCCAGAGACCGGTGACGGGGACGAATAGCATGAAGAAGTGCAACCAACGCTTGTTGGAGAAAGCGATGCCGAAAATCTGAGACCAGAAGCGGTTCGCCGTCACCATGGAGTAGGTTTCTTCCGCCTGAGTGGGTTCGAAGGCGCGGAAGGTGTTAGCGCCTTCGCCATCTTCAAAGAGGGTGTTTTCCACGGTGGCCCCGTGAATGGCACAGAGGAGTGCGCCCCCGAGGACGCCGGCAACGCCCATCATGTGGAAGGGGTTGAGGGTCCAGTTGTGGAAGCCTTGCAAGAAGAGCAAGAAGCGGAAGATGGCGGCTACACCGAAGCTGGGAGCAAAGAACCAGCTGGACTGGCCGAGGGGGTACATCAAGAACACGGAGACGAAGACAGCGATGGGAGCTGAGAACGCAATCGCGTTGTAAGGACGTAGCCCGACGAGTCGAGCGACTTCAAACTGCCGGAGCATGAAGCCAATCAGAGCGAAGGCTCCATGGAGAGCAACGAAGGCCCAGAGGCCGCCGATTTGACACCAGCGAACGAAGTCACCTTGGGCTTCGGGTCCCCACAGCAAGAGCAGGGAGTGGCCCATGCTGTCCGCAGGAGACGAAACCGCAACTGTCAGGAAGTTGGCACCTTCCAAATAGGAAGATGCGAGTCCATGGGTGTACCAGGACGTAACAAAGGTGGTACCAGTGAGCCAGCCGCCAATGGCCAAGAAGGCACAGGGGAACAGCAGCAAACCGGACCAACCAACAAAGACAAATCTATCGCGCTTGAGCCAGTCATCGACGACGTCGAAGACGCCTCGATCGGCTCCAGCACGGCCCATTGCAATGGTCATCTCAAACCCTCTAGTGTGATTTTTTCCAAAGCAGTAAAGATAGGTATTTTGCTACTGAGGCGAACGAGGGCACGAAAATAAAAAATGTAAATCCGCACTGCGGAATAATGCCTTGGGTATTCGGTCGACTTTATGAGTAGAAATTTACTTATCTTTACTATTTTTCTCATTATAGAGGTATCTTTCTGAAAGGCCACTGTCATTTTTGAAAGTGGTATTTTCTCTTAAGATTTGGTTCGGCGATCTGCTGCGCGCGCTCAATTATCGGTGCCGTACTTGTCGGCCATTTTTGACATACTAGAGACCGGACTCCTCAGTAAAGATATTTTTCGCTCATGTATATAGTTGAACTTTCAATGAAGCATACGGCCCTACCGATGTCAGTCCAAAAGAAGACTAAGGAGGCTGCAGATGAGGCTTATGCAATTGCTCTGAATGCTCTCAAGACAGGCCAACCGGTCATTCTTGAGTTGGCCTGTGATAAGCAAGAGGGCAAAAAGCTTTCAGTTTTAGTGAGTGAACTGGCTGCGGTACAGGTTTATGAAAAGTCTGGTGGTACTTCTTCTTCAGGTAAATCAGCTGGATTCTTTTCAATGGCTAATGAATAATTCCTTTCCTGCGAGTTTTGTCTTGATGCGTAGAGACAAGTAGGGGTAAATGGCAGATGCTATTGGGTGCGGTGCAGCTAACACTATTAGATGTTTTGATTTTTGATGATTGACAAGTCCTGTGCGATCGCAATTGACGATTTGCATTTCAGTTGGGAATCAGGAGCTTCAGTTCTTGCCGGATGCTCACTGCAAGTGAAGCGAGGTGAGTTCTGTATGCTTCTCGGGACTAATGGCAGTGGAAAATCGACATTATTAAGGTTGTTGGCGGGTCTATTAGATTCACCTCAAGGCTCAATCTATTTACAAAAGCCAGTGGGGTTTGTTTTTCAAAACCCCGATCATCAGCTGGTAATGCCCACGGTCGGAGCTGATGTTGCCTTTGGCCTTGTGGATGAGGATATGCCCTACGAAGCGGTGCGTCAGCGAGTAGATGAAGCACTCATGATGGTTAATTTGCTGCATCTCAAGCGGCGTCCAATTTATGCATTGAGTGGTGGGCAAAAGCAGCGAGTTGCGATCGCGGGGGCTCTAGCCCAACACTGTCGAGTTCTTCTATTTGATGAACCCACTGCCCTCCTCGACCCAGATAGTCAGCTTGAGTTGGTTGCCCAAGTGCGTGATCTAGTGAAACAGCAGGGGATTACGGCACTTTGGGTAACTCACCGACTGGTGGAATTAGATTATTGCGATCGCGCAATTTTGCTAGAACAAGGCCATGTAGCCACCCAAGGTGCGCCCGAACAGGTGAAACAAGCCTTGCAAAATCTTCATTTAACCTGAGAAAAATCCTTCAGGCTTGTTGTTACGTAGATAGCGAACGTTAAGCTAGAGGAATCATAGACTGAGCTTATACGTTATCCAGGCAACCGCAGATGAAAGGTTCTACCTCCCAGGCAATTTTATTAGTCGACGGGTATAACGTTATCGGTGCGTGGCCTGAGCTAACAGAACTGAGAGATTTTCAGGGGCTGGGGGTGGCCCGTACAAGCCTTGCTGAAACGTTGGCCAACTATAGTGCCTATAGAGGGTTTGAAACCTTGTTAGTTTTTGATGCGTATGGCCAGCGTCAGTCCCATCGCATCGAAAAGTTTACTCAGCATTTGGCCATTCATTACACCAGTTTTGGCCAGACGGCTGATAGTTATATAGAAATATCCTGTGCCAAATTTCGTGACGATATTCGTAAATTTGAAAAACGCTTGATTGTGGCGACGTCTGATCGTGCCCAGCAATTAACCGTAGTAGGCTACGGGGCTGAATGGATGTCAGCTGCCCAATTAAATGCAGATGTGGATCTTTCTGTACAAAAAGTAAAACACCGTCAAAAGCCGAAAAAACACTCTAAACAGCGCTTTCTTTCAAAATCCCTTAATCCAGAGACTCAGGCAAAATTGGCAAAGCTTCGCTCAAAGCTTATGGACTGAAAAGAACCTAAATAGGACTGTTTTACCTGATGTCTTTCTAGAGGCATGCAGGTTTTTCTAGGAAAAATTAAAAATGCCCTTGCGTAACGGCTACACAATTGCCTATATTATTAAAGCTGAATGATCCTCAGTAGCTCAGTGGTAGAGCGGTCGACTGTTAATCGATTGGTCGTAGGTTCGAATCCTACCTGGGGAGTTTATAAACTGTATAGTTTGTGTGATTTTTTCAAGATGGCTGTGCTGTTTTGAGAATTTCTATGGAGTCCCCTCTACTGCTTGCTGGTAGAGGGGTGCTGCCGTGGGAGTTGGTCAACATTGTCCCGCCATTGCTGATGGTGTAAGGGCGAGTAACGTGAATTAAACCTTAAGGTATCATTCGCTTAACTGATTGTAGAGATAGTATATATTTGGGATAAAATTTGTCTCCCACTATAAATTTATTTATTTCTATGGGGAGCGAATTGGAAACCTAAGAGGTTTCTAGGAATTCCGAATAACAAACTCTCTGTCTTTAAGATGCCTCGTATACTTGTCATCGATGATGATCCCGCTATTTCAGAACTGGTGGCAGTTAATCTAGAAATGGCTGGATATGATGTCAGTCAGGCCGAGGATGGTGTGAGGGGCCAAGCGCTAGCTGTGCAACTCCTGCCAGATCTGATCATGCTTGATTTGATGTTGCCTAAGGTGGACGGCCTTACCGTTTGCCAACGTGTTCGCCGTGATGAGCGAACAGCAGATATTCCAGTGTTGATGTTAACGGCCTTGGGGCAAACCCAAGATAAGGTTGACGGATTCAATGCTGGTGCTGATGATTACTTGACAAAGCCTTTTGAATTAGAGGAAATGTTGGCTCGTGTCAGAGCGCTGCTACGGCGTACTGACCGTATCCCTCAGGCTGCTAAACATAGTGAAATTCTGAGCTATGGCCCACTAACGTTGGTGCCTGAGCGTTTTGAAGCTATCTGGTTTGAGCGCACTGTGAAGCTGACACACTTAGAATTTGAACTGTTGCACTGTCTTTTGCAGCGTCATGGACAGACAGTTGCTCCTAGTGAAATTTTGAAGGAAGTTTGGGGATATGACCCGAACGATGATATTGAAACCATCCGCGTACATATTCGCCACCTGCGAACTAAGTTAGAGCCGGACCCACGCCATCCTAAGTTTATTAAAACTGTTTATGGTGCTGGCTATTGTCTGGAGCTACCTCAGGATGATCAGGCATTTGCGAACCGCGCGGCAAGCTAGGGTGTATCCATCAGTGAACATTGGGAGAATATGTTTTAGTGTTTACGTTTTATCTGCTGCTGTGCATCTGGAGGAATAAAGCGACAGCACCGTCAAAAAGCATTAAAAAAGCATTGAAGGGAGGCCTAAAAAGGCCTCCCTTTTTTGATGGGTAGTCGGGTTTGGTTCTTGGTTCCTGGTGCTTGGTTTTTGAGATGAGAACTTTTCCGCGTAGCGAAGCATAGCAGGTCTGCGGGAACTTAACTGTAGGGCGAATGTAAAGCCGTGAATGTTGTGTTTCTCTAGAAAAAATAGAGCCTACGGTAGAAATGAGTTCTACCGTAGGCTCTATTAATAGTTCTCTGGAAGAGCTAGCAGATCAGATATATGCCTGCTGTGAGTTGATTATGTGGCTACTTAGTAATCGCTTGCGTAATCGCTTCTACTGGAGAGTACTCAGCGGGCGCTAAGGCATTACCACGAATTAGACTGCCGATAGTTTTGGCAGTAATCTTCATTTGAGTAATGGGATTAGCAGGTACAACAGTTTTGTACAGATAGCTGTCAAAGGTAAGTTTCTGAACATCAATGTCAGCACACATCTCTACAAATGCTTCGCGAGTAGCATCGGAGCGGTAGAAGACGCGCTGCAGAATATCCAGTACCAGGTAGGTGACGCCATACTGCTTGTCCCAACGCTTGATGTAAGTCTTGAGTTCAGCTTCAGTTAGAGCTCGCTCACCACTGTTGGATAGTTCAACAATAGTCTCAGCACACATGCGACCAGATTTAGCGGCAAAATAAATGCCCTCACCAGAAGACTTGGTTACGGTGCCAGCAGCATCACCCACAAGTGCAACACGACCAACAACTCGGCGAGGTCTGGGATGCTCAGGAATAGGATGAGCTTCTACCTTCAGGATTTCGCCACCTTCAAGCCGCTTAGCTGCACGCTCACGAATGCCCTTTTGTAGTTGCTTAATTTTGGCCTGATTAACCCGCATGGTACCAGTACCGACAGCCACGTGATCGTACTTAGGGAAAACCCACGCGTAGAAGTCAGGGGAAACGTCATCACCGACATACATTTCTGCTAACTCTTCGTAGTAAGCCATTTTGTCGTCAGGGATGCGAATGCGCTCTTGGAATGCGATCGCATAGTTATAGTCACCGGCATCAATCGCACGAGCAACACGGGAATTGGCACCGTCAGCACCAATCACCATATCTACCTGTAAAGTCTTGGCATCCCCTTGGAGTGTGCCGTTGGAATGATCAGCGTAGTGAAGAGTGTAAGGATCCGTATCATTAGAAGGAAGTTCCAACTTGTGCACGGTGCCATTTATCACCTTGGTGCCAAGCTTCTCAGCCCGCCCACGCAGGAACCCATCAAGCACCTCACGACGGCACATGCCAATATACTCGTCATCCTTGAGGGTGCTACCGATATTAACTTCAATATTTGAAGGAGAAATCATCTTCATCTTACGTACGCGACGATCGATGATTTCAGGGGGTAAGTCAAACT
Organism: Leptothoe sp. LEGE 181152; assembly: GCF_032906605.1. Classification (NCBI taxonomy): domain Bacteria; kingdom Bacillati; phylum Cyanobacteriota; class Cyanophyceae; order Nodosilineales; family Cymatolegaceae; genus Leptothoe; species Leptothoe sp. LEGE 181152. The sequence goes on along the minus strand of NZ_JASATU010000004.1, from coordinate 148,191 downwards.
CATCCACCATGCAAAGGGGAATCGCGCCACCGCAGGGCTTTGCGTTGTCTAACTTGCGCTCAAATAGATAGGTTTCAATACCTGCTTTTACTAGTGTCTCAGCAGCAGAAGAACCTGCTGGACCGCCTCCAACAACCGCAACCCGAAGTGCCAAGGTTTTTCTCCAAATCGATTAAAAGCTATGGTGTGTATGCTATCACGCAGATTTGAGCGGAACTGGCTCACTCTCGTAGATGTAACAAAAATGAAACACGATTTGAGACATGCCCATAGCAACCATAGATTGCGAGTGAGGTAAGTGTTCTTAAAGATACAGATTGAGCGTGTTGTGCAGATCTCACAAGATTGTTGTGTTGCAGGTGACAACAAAATCTAGTTGTCCTGTTAGCAATCACTATTGAAAAAATCATCTTTTTCTACACGTTTCTCTTCATCCAATTAGTCAGTTCAGCCATCAATTAATGGGGGAGAGTTTGTGTTCTAAAATCCAACCTTGACAAATAGAGATTTCACTTTTAATCGCTTCATTTCGTCTAGTGAAAGTCCTTAGATTTCTTAATTGCAAGGTTCTTCCGCAAATTTGCGTAGAAAACACCGTTTCTAAATTATGAGAACTTACTTATATTTATAGATAAGTATAAAAATCGACAAGAATTCTAGATATCAATACTGATTTATCGAATTCAATGATTGCGATTCATGGGGATGCTCTTTTTTTAGAAAGTCTTGCTTCTTTGATGGCCATTAGGGGGCAAATAGGTGGTCGAATTTCGCCCATTGCTGACATTTACTAACCAAAATCTACAGGGTTTTTCAAAAAACAATGCGTCAACCCAATAAAAGGCAGGCGATCGATGAGCCACTTGCTAAAGCTAGCCCAGTCCAATTGGCTCAGCTTTGGGCTAAGCGATATGTCATTGCTATTGAAACCTATGAAGGGACTCTACAGGAGTCGAATCCCCAGTCTCGTACAGCAGTTGTTGAGCACTTGACCTCGGAACTCCGTTCCGCCAGTGCAAAAGCATGGAATTTGACTGAATCTTTCCTTGCCCATGAGGTAAAACGTCATCGCATAAATGCCAATTTGATTGACCCGTGGAGTGTTGCTGGTGATGTGCATCGAGTTTATGCCAAGGCGTTAGCCGCTTACGGCAAGCATATTCCTCCTCAGCAGTTATCGGTCAAGATTGCGTCGGGTTTAGGCGTTATTCGTAAGCGCTATACGTCTGGGGACCCAAGGTTGATTGGGTTTGTGAGTATGCAGTTTCACCACTGTGGTCAAATGCTGATAGAGTCTGCTCCTGAGTCTGAACAAGGCATACTGGCCGCTTACTTTAAGGTGATTGATGATCACTTATATATGCCGTTGCAGCGTGCCTATGCTGCTGCCGCTAGGTATGCCTATGATGATGAGCGTTTAAAGGTTGTGCAGACGCTTTTGCCCCATAGCACTGTAATCGCAAATAATGTGGTCGATCGTGTTAATACGATTTATCCCAACTATCAGTGCTACACAGATCGTTTAGACAGTGACGTTGTGCGTGTTTCTAGTGTCCGTGACACGGAGATGTTTCAGATTTATCTATGGACCTGTGTTTTAGAGCAAAGTCTGTCGGCGATCCAGCAGGAGCTTTTTCCACTGTGTGTCATGCTCTATCCGACGCTCAAGGTAAATTGGGAGCTGGTGAGACACATGCTCCATTTGATGGGTCAAGAGTTTGAACAGTATGTAGAACAGTCCCGGGTGAAGCATTATGAGCCTTATCATCAGGCGCTATGGCAGATGTTTTCGCCTGAGGTGTTTCCTGACATGATTTAGTGTTCGTTAGATGGGGAATAGGTCTTAGTGCTTGGGGAGTAGGGTTGGTTCCGAAATTTCTAGGGCTGGGCGGTTAACGATTGGTGAGATAAAGATTAGTGAGAGTTTTGTGGCTGCATCTGTAGTTGCAGCGTGCGCAAAATTATGATGCCGCCTAGGGTACTGAACATTAACCACAGCCAAAATTGATGGGCCATGGCATGGTCTAAGGCCCAGCCGCCTAAGGGGGGACCAATTAAATAACCAACGGCCCAACACATGGAGTTCACTGATAAGTAGACCCCGCGTAGGGCATTGGGGGCAATGCCCACTACCAGGGCTGAGGCAATTGGGGTGTAGGCTACGGTGCCAAGCGCCATCGCCGTTAGACCTATGACGACAAAGATTGATGGTGTAATTAGCTGCTGACCGACTAACCAGGTGCTGAAAAAGGTGACTCCCCAAAATCCTAAGGCAATCATCAGGGCATGGGGCTGAGTAAACCGTTTGAGCCAACGAACCATGGGCAGTTGGCAAAGGGCGGTGAGCACAATGGCCCAGGTGAAAATACCACCGACCGCTGCGTGGTTATCAAGGCCGGTAAAGCGATTGAGATAGAGGGGTAGGGTGCTTTGGGATTGAGAGAGGTAGAGGGTGAATAGGCAATTGACGACGACATAGATTTGGAGGGTGCGATCGCAAATAGCTACCTGCCACCCCTGCCAAAAATTGCCCCCAGTAGTTTTTGTGTTCAGGGTTTCGGCAATGGCAATTGCGATGACGGCATAAAACACGATAAAGGTGATGCCGTCTAGGGCAAACAACAAGCGGTAGGCCTGAAAAGCGGCAATCATAGCGCCACCGATGACCACACCCGCACTTAACCCCAGGCTATCTGCCAAGCGCACAATGGCAAACGCTTCGTTTCGATTGTTTTCAGTGGTCAAATCTGCTACGACAGCTTCGGTGGCAGGCCAATATAGTCCTACCCCCAACCCCATCAGTAGATTGGCAATGACAAAGCCGATAAAGTCGTGGGTGATCACAAAGCAGCCATCGGCCACAGCCGAGATAGCTGCCGATATCAATAAGGTGCGTCGTCTGCCCCATTGAGGAGAATCTGCCATGGAGCCCCCAGCAAAGCGGCCGATCATGCCTGATAGGGACTGGCTGCCTAGCCCCAGGCCAATGGCGGTGGCTGATAGGCCCACATCGTCAGCAAAAAACAGCGGTGCGTAAAACAGGGTAAACCCAATGCCCAGCTGAGAGAGTAATCGACCAGCAGCCAAAATCCAGAGGCGGATATCAAGGTTAGGAAAAAGCGTCACTACTGGTTTAAAGGGGGGCAATTCTGATTTATACAACTGATGGTCACAAGACTGCTTGCATAGCTGCTATCTATGTAGAAAGACATGTAAAGCAAGACGCTTTCATTCCTGAATGGTCACCTATTTCATCACACTAATTTCACAGTTGTTGTCCTTGATCAACAGCACTAACCATATTTGGCTACCTCCCATCGTTACATTCATTGTCATCAAACTCATCTGCCATCGTCACTTTCGGCGACGGTGGGGGGCGTTATGCAAACGGGGAGCGCTGTTGGGGTGGCTAGGTTAAAACAATTTGCGCGAAAAGTGCTGTCAGTAAGCTAGTGGTCGATAATCTCGTTTTTAGGGATTTCCTCGGGTAGAATTCAGTGGGCCTATGCGGGTAGGTTTTCAATTAATTCAGGACTTTAAATAGATATGGCAGAAACAGTTCCAGTGGATCGGTGGCAGCGGGCTCAGGAGTTGCGATCGCAACTTCAAAAAGCAAGCTATGCCTACTACGTTCTGGATGCACCTGACCTGCCTGACGAAGTTTACGATCGCCTTTACCGCGAACTACAAGACTTAGAAACCCAGTATCCAGAATTGGTTACGCCCGATAGCCCGACCCAGAGGGTGGGTGAACGGCCAGCCAGCCAGTTTACGGCGCTTGAGCACAACATTCCGCTATACAGCCTCGAGAATGCCTTCGATATTGACGAATATCGGCAATGGGAAGGTCGCTGGCAGCGGCAAACCCCCGACATAGACTCAGCCGCTGTGGTTGCCGAACTCAAGATTGATGGCAATGCTCTGGCCCTGACCTATGAAAAGGGTTTGCTGACTCGGGGGGTAACCCGAGGCGACGGCATCAGCGGGGAAGACATCACGCAAAATATTCGCACCATTCGTTCGATTCCCCTGCGGCTACAAATTGACAACCCACCCCCCCGTGTCGAAGTTCGGGGGGAAGCCTTTATTCCCAACGATGTTTTTGATCGCATTAACGCCGATCGTCAGGCTAATGGAGAAGCCCTGTTTGCAAATCCCCGCAATGCTGCAGCGGGGACACTGCGCCAGCTAGATTCTCGGGTGGTGGCTCAGCGGCGTCTCGACTTTTTTGCCTATACGTTACTACTGCCTGAGGGCGAAGGTGGGCTGACGTTACCCCAAACCCAAGAAGACTCCTTGGCGGCACTCCAGACCCTTGGATTTAAGGTCAACCCCAACCGTAAGCTTTGCCCCACCGCCGCAGACGTTGCCCAGTTTTATGACCAGTGGGACGAGGCCCGTACCCAGCTGCCCTATCTGACCGATGGTGTCGTCGTGAAACTGAATGACTTACCCTTGCAGGAACGATTAGGGTTCACCCAAAAGTTTCCCCGCTGGGCCATTGCTCTTAAATACCCTGCCGAGGAAGTTCCCACGATTTTGCAGGATATGACGGTGCAAATAGGGCGGACTGGTGCCGTTACGCCGGTGGCTGAGTTGGCCCCTGTACAGCTAGCGGGCACGACTGTGTCCCGCGCAACATTGCACAATGCCGATCGTCTGGCCGAGCTTAATTTGCATAAGGGCGACACAGTGATCGTTCGCAAAGCCGGTGAAATTATTCCTGAGGTAGTGCGGGTTTTGTCAGACCTAAGACCAGAAGGAGCACAGCTTTGTCAGTTACCCACCCACTGTCCTGAATGTGGTGAAACATTGGTGCGGCCAGTCAATGAGGCGGTAACTCGCTGTATCAATCCGTCTTGTCCTGCAATTGTTCGGGGTGACTTGATTCATTGGGCTAGTCGCCAGGCCCTAGATATCGCTGGTCTGGGTGAAAAATGGATACAGCAACTTCTGGCGCAGAATCTTGTTAGCTCCGTTGCTGATTTGTATGAGCTTACGGTGGAAGAACTTTTGTCCCTAGAACGTATGGGGCAAAAGAGCGCTCAGAATCTAGTAGATGCGATCGCTGCCTCTAAATCCCAGCCCTGGGCTAGGGTGCTGTTTGGATTAGGGATTCGACATGTGGGCGCGGTGAACGCCCAACTTCTAGCCAAGCAATTCTACACCGTAGATCTATTGGCTACGGCTCCTCCTGAAGAAATTGAGTCGGTTTACGGCATTGGTCCGGAAATTGCCTATTCAGTTTATGAATGGTTTCAGGCAGAGGCTAATAAGAGCCTGATCACGCGACTAAAAGACAAAAAAATTGGGGTACAGCTAGAGGGGGCACCACCATCAGACGAGCCTACCGATCTGCCTATGATGGGAAAAACTTTTGTCCTGACTGGCACTTTGCCCACTCTAAGCCGTAAGGAAGCAAAGGCCAAAATTGAGGAAAGTGGCGGTAAAGTGACCGGATCCGTAAGTTCTAAAACAAGCTATGTTGTGGTCGGTGTAGATGCCGGATCAAAGCTTGCTAAGGCCGAAAAACTGGGTATTCAACGTTTGAGTGAAGATGATTTGCTGACGTTGCTACAACAAACGGCATCCTCATAACTAGTTTTTTGGGGTTTTGTCTGGCTGCGAATACAAGGTTATCCATGAAACGAGTGTGCTTATCAGCTGCAATAAAGGGCCTACAACGTCTAACCCTGGGCATGGGAGCCGTGTTGGTGGCGGCTATCCCTAGTCAAGCGGCGGACCGAATCACATTTGCGTTTGGTCCGATTGAGCGTTCCATTGAGCTGGCTGATTTGGAGCAGTTGGTTGAGGACGGTGTGCTCAGTGACGATCTTGCCTACTATGCAAGATTTTTACCCGATGACTATGACATCGACGAAGTTAGACAAGCCCTGACCTGGCGTGTGGAAGAAGACATTGCCACCATCAATGTAGATGTGGTGCTGCTCGATCGATTCTTCTACACGAAGCAGGGAGAGTATCTCTTAAATATTGCTGCTGATTTTATTCGCACAGAGGCCCGGCGCAGCGATCTACGTGCCTTACGGGGAGCAATTTTAGTTGCTGTTTCCGATGAAGATGAAGGCCTCACTCTCTTAAATGCGATTCGTCGGTTTCCATCCCCAGAAATGCGCATCGAGTTAGATCGGGGACTGGGGCTGTTGCGTGAGATTAATCGAGCGATTTATGAAACCGATGCATCCATTGCTTTACTAGAGCGTTTGGGGGCTCCTACCGGTAATCTTTCAGAAGCAGACCAGGTGCGTTTACTGGCTTTGGCGAATCAGGCGCGACAGCCTGGACGCTATCAGGTGGAACGGCAAAGATTGTCAGGCAATGCGCCGATTCCGGCGGATATCTATTTGCCCACATTACAAGGTCAGCGCCAGCGCAATCGTCCCACGGTGATTATTTCCCACGGTTTGGGGAATGATCGTACATCCTATGCCTACCTGGGACGTCATTTAGCATCCCATGGCTTTGTTGTGGTCAATGTAGAACATCCTGGCAGTAATGCTGAGCAAATTAATGCGCTGTTGGTGGGCCAATCGGCAGATGTTGTGGCCAATGAAGAGTTTATTGAACGGCCACGACAAATTTCTGCCCTGCTTAATTACTTAGAGCGTGAGGCAAGTCAATTTGGTAGCTTGATCAACTTTGCTGAAGTGGGACTAGTGGGCCAGTCTTTTGGTGGCTATACAGCCTTGGCGTTAGCGGGTGCTGCCCTTGATTTTGAAATACTTCGGGAAAGCTGTCCCCCCAGTTCACTGTCGCTAAATGTGTCGCTATTGCTGCAGTGCCAGGCAGGACAGCTAGCTGAGCCCAGTGAAACCATGTTGTCATTGCAGGATGGTCGGGTGCGGGCTGCGATCGCAATCAACCCCATCACCAGCGTCCTTTTTGGTGAAGAAAGCATGGGGCAAGTCACCACCCCCACCATGCTTTTTGCCAGCGGAGCTGATACCGTTGCCCCTGCTTTGCAAGAACAGTTGGTTCCCTTTACCTGGCTTACCCAGCCCGAGCGTTATCTCATGCTCATGCGCCAGGGCACCCATTTTTCTACCATTGCCATGACTGAAACTGGCAGCGAAGCCTTTGACTTACCGAGCGAGATCCTTGGCCCTGAACCAGAGCTAGCGCAAGATTACTTAGAGGCATCAAGCCTGGCCTTTTTGACTCAGCATCTGAGTGGAGATATGACCTATGCAGATTTACTGACGGCGGACGGCATCGCTCAGCTCAATGAGGAGCCAATTCAACTGACCTTGGTACAAGAACTCACCGGTCCCACCTTGGCCGATCAATTAGGGGGGCCTCCCCGATCAGCAACAGACTCCATTGAATCACCTGGGGGAGAGCCGTTGCCTCCGGATGTACCCGTGATGGATGCACCCGTGACAGACCCCGCAACCACAGCACCCCCCGTCACCGAGGTGATCTTAGAGGAACCACAGCCTGTATTGTCTAATCCGTCTACCCAGTAGCCCTGATAGGATAGCTGCTGTGAATTGCCCATTGTCTGCCATCAGCCTATGCCCGACGGCTTTCTTAATCTCCATAAACCTACTGGGTGGACATCCCACGACTGTGTCGCCAAGCTACGTCGTCTGCTCCAGACTAAAAAGATTGGCCATGCCGGCACGTTAGACCCGGCAGCAATAGGGGTGCTGCCCGTTGCCGTGGGCCGAGCAACACGGCTGCTGCAATACCTGCCTGATGATAAAGCATACCGAGCCGTTGTCCAGTTGGGCACCACCACTGATACAGATGATTTAGAGGGAGCTGTGTTAACTCAGACGTCAGCGGCCCATTTGAGCCTGTCTGCTGTCACCGAGCAATTGGCTAATTTCCAAGGAGAAATTCAGCAAATTCCGCCAATGTACAGTGCTGTGCATGTTAATGGTCAGCGGCTGTACGACTTAGCGCGACAGGGCAAAGCCGCCACCATCGATGTGCCCTGTCGTCATGTGGTCGTGCACTCCATTAATGTTGTGAACTGGCAACCCGGTGAAAGCCCAACTATCACCTTAGACATTGCCTGTGGAGCCGGCACCTACATTCGTTCAATTGCCAGGGATTTAGGACAGTGTCTCGGGGTAGGCGGCACCCTGTCTTCGTTATTACGTACGCAAAGTAGCGGCTTTAATTTAGATACCAGTATTTCCTTTGAACAGTTAAATGAGCAACTAGAGCAACTTCAATTAATCACTCCGGCGGTGGCCATGGGACATTTGCCCGAAATAACACTCCCCCTTGAATTAGGTCGTCGGTGGTGTTTAGGGCAGCGTGTGCCCAGGGAACCGACCATTGAGTTGGAAAAGCCTTTACGTGTCATTACTGAAGCCTGTCCATTTTTGGGTGTGGGTGTCTTCCGGATTAAAGACGATCAGCCTCATTTAGTTCCCAAAATGGTGTTTGTGCAACCTTCTTGACGACGCATCAGTTTTAATTTCAGTGATTATCTGTAGTCGTCATACAGAACATGTAGATATTAGGGAAACCAAATAAAGCTTAGATGTGTCCTTTAAATGTGCATCCCCGTGATTTTTACTAGCTAATTTGTCGTTCACTGGGTAAGACGTCCATGTCTAACTGGGATCCTTCTTCTGCGCTTAAGCACTTCAAGGTGGGGGAAGTCATTTTTTCTGAGGGTGATCCTGGAGATTCTGCTTACATCATCGAGTCAGGCAGGGTAGAGGTTGCAGTCAGTGTTGATGGTCAAGCGTTTCCCTTACGTATTCTGACGAGTGGTGATGTCTTGGGGGAAATGGCCGTCATGGACACGGCACCACGCTCTGCATCAGCCAAAGCGATTGAAGAGACGGTGTGTGTTGCCATTTCGAGCCGTCAAATTTCAGAACGCATTCAAGGGGCAGACCCCATTGTCCAGCTCTTGGTGACCACGCTGCTTCACCGGATTCGTAGCACGCCTCAAGTGACGTTATCTGGGTATCCCAAAGTGGCAACAGGCCTACAGCAAGCGCCATCGGACAATGATGAGGTTCTGGACAAAATACGTCTGGAATCGGAATTACGAGCGGCGTTGGAGAATCAGCAGCTACGACCTCACTATCAGCCCTTGGTTGATATTCAAACTCGTCGGATCCTTGGTTTTGAAGCTTTGATCCGTTGGTTTAGCCCTACGCGGGGCCATGTGTCTCCTGGGGAATTCACCAGTATTGCCGAAGAAACGTCCTTGATTATTCCCATTGGTCAGCAAACGTTGCAACAGTCCTGTCGTGATTTGGTGCAGCTGCAAAAGTCTTGTCCAGACAGACAATTGTTTATGAGTATCAATGTGGCCCCTCGACAGTTAGCTGAAGACGACTTTTTAGCGGCATTGCAACTTATTGTGGAGCAATATGGACTGCATCCATCCCAGGTCAAGCTTGAAGTGACAGAGCGGGTATTTATGGAAGATCCCGTTGCCCTTGAAAGTCTCCAGACCTGTCGGCAAGCCGGGTTCCATATTGCCTTGGATGATTTTGGTACTGGCTTCTCAAGCCTGAACTATCTCACTCGTTTTGAAGTGGATGGCTTCAAAATTGATCGGGCCTTTGTTCAAGAAATTCTGACCAATCCACGGACGCAGGTGTTATTGGAAAGTATGCTCACCATGGCCCATGGCTTAGGTATGCAGACGGTTGTGGAAGGGATTGAAACCCAGGAACAACTTCAGGTGCTGCAGCGGTCTGGGTGTGATATTGGTCAAGGCTATTTCTTTGGGAAACCTTTGCCTTTTGCTGAGGTACAGCAGCTACTGGTGCAAGAACGGGTTCAAAATCCAATCAAATCGTAGCGACCTGCTTGTTCTACTAAGAGTGTTGCGGGTTTGTTGATGGTTTTGCCTGTGATGGCCAGCAAGGAGCGTTGCTGACCCACATCACTGTAGAGTAGTTTGCCATTGTCAGACAAAATCATGACTTTACCTGGGAAGAGTCCGAGCTCGGAGGGCACGCCAGGACCCATGGTAAAGATATGCTCAGCGGTTCGGTCGCCCATTAAGTCCATCCTGATATATTGCAGGTGAGGATAAAGCTGCGCTGTCTGTTCAAATGTCAGGCCTAACTGACGACTGATGGCCTCTGCCATTAGAGTTAGAGTATCGGTTTGATGGAAATCTGTCTGGGGGAACTGTGTCGACTCTGCGTCATCAACTGAAGACTCGTTTGTCGCGTTACGGCTTTCGACAGGCGGTGTTGGTGCTGTTTGCCACGGTAGCGTGGTAAGCCATTGCAGACTGTTGGGCGTAGTTACTAATGTAGAACCATTTATTTTGGGGCCACTGGCTAAAAAGGTAAGCCTTGATCCAGTGGTTTGGACGCCATGAACGGTGACTCCGGCAACATGCCGATTGCCACTAAATAATTGCAACTGTCTGCGAATGGCTACGGATTCTGCCCACATGTTAGTAGCTGTGATGGCTACGGGGGGGCGTCCCCAACCTGTGTTGTCTTGAAGCAGTTGCACATTGATGTGATACCAGCTTTGTCCAGGGGCCAGAGTCGGCAGGGTTTGCGATCGCAACCACCCATGCCCCGGTGCACCCACAGCGGTTGCTTGGCCAATCAAGCTGGTGTAGCGCCCTGGCTCATTGGTCGCAGGCAAAGATGCTGTGGATGTGTTGGTGTCTGAGTAGCCGTTGATCAGCGCAATATTTTCAGCAAACTTTTGACCTCCCAGCGCCTGTAGGCGCTCCAGCGTAGCTTTTGAACGTGTCTTTTTCTGTAGCCATTCTTCCCCGGCTTCTGGCGATTGGCGAGACGTTACTAATAACGCTCCCCAAATCTGCGTTGTCACATCCTTGGGATGGACTTGTAGATGTGTGGTGACCCCACGCCAGAGGGCATCAAAATCCCGTTCTAATCGTTTTAGCGTAGGACCATAAATGGCTGGGTTGTTTTCTAACGTGCTGAGAGCCTTATCCCACTGGCCATCAATCAGATAAGCCAGAATATGCTGCTGCTGGCTTGATAAGGTTTGGTCTGTTTGAGCTTTGGTGCGTGTAGCGTGCAGCTGAATTAAGTCAAGCTGTGCTTGAGCCTCGGCTGACCAATCGTGTCCCAAGGTTGCCTTGGCAGATTCCATCATCTGGAGACTATGGGACCAGACAGATCCTTGCGCCAGTTTTAGAGCTTTGTCATAGAGAGAGGTACTCAAATCTTGCTCATACACTGAACGATAGAGGGAGACTTCCTGTAGCCGGGGTGGATCGTTGGGAACGAGCTGATACAGCAAAAAACTGGGTCGTAGGCCAACGGTTTGGTCAACAATTAGCTGTTTTCCGGTGTCTCCGTTTTTCCATTGGGGTGGTTGACCCGCTGGACTCGACCAGTTCAACAATCGATGCAAGCGTTGAGCGTGGGACTGATAGCTTAAAATCTGGCCGTATCGCATGACGGTATTGCCGTAACGGCGCTGTCCCTCCAATAACAACCAAGGCTCATTCGCTGCTTTGCCAGCCATGGGCTGCACAGATGATAAAGAGGCGTCACTATCTACGCTAGCTACCTGAGACGCTGTACCCACCAGCGGTGTCGTGATAAACGATTCTTTCATGGGGCGAATCTTGACCTGTTCAACCCGTTGGAGCTGATCGTTCTGAACGCGATACACCCATAGTTCTTGAATAGTTTTGTCGTCGCTATTCAAGATTGGATAGAACCAGGCTTTGGGCTGATCGGCTCTAGGCCAGGCAATGGGTTGGCCATGGGTAATGTTTTGAGCCCGCATCTCCGCCTGAATCTCATCTGCTGTCTGGGGAGCTGCCTCAAAGGTATTGACTAACCCAGGGAACGCCGTCTTTAGCCAGTTTGGACTATAGGGGTCAACAATCAGTTTGGCACCTGATAAAATCATCGCCACCAATAAAGATCCACCGCTGCCTAAGGCCAGCCAGCTTAACAACGACCAGGGAATACGCCCCGTCGTTGGACTCACCAAAAGCTTTACCTGAGCGGTGGGTGGATTTGATTTGCTCAGACCCATAGGGATGTTGTCATCAGAGCAGCAAGACCAAATAGTCTCTAGGAGGATAGCACTTGTGCGTATTTTTGCCCGAGGCTTTCCCAGTTAAATTCAGCTTCAATCATCTGACGTGCATTCGCGGATAATGTTTGACGCAATGCAGCATCTTCAAATAATTGACCGATGGCCTTTACATAGTCTTCTGGCTGGTTGGCCCGCAGGGCTCGTAGCGGTACCCCCTCAACATCTACTGCCATGCCCTCAAGACCGCGATCGCTACCCACCACCGGCACCCCTACGGCCATGGATTCCAGCGTCTTGGTTTTAATGCCGATGCCTGCCCGCAGCGGCACTACACTGACCGTCGACTGCTGTAGACATTCTGTAATAGACGGCACCCGACCCGTGACCGTCACACCAGGGATACTGTCCAATTCTTTAACGGCGGGGACAGGCCGGGTGCCCACGAGACTTAACGTGGCCTCAGGATAGCGCTGCCTCACTAGGGGAAAAATTGTCTGGGCAAAATAGCAGGCTGCGTCGATATTGTGAGACGAATCCATTGCTCCGATAAAAATCAAAGATTGACCACCGGGGTCATGGGAGCGATAGGGGGATGTCTCTAGATCAACACCCGTCGAAACAATATTGATGTTGGCGTCTGGTATCAAGCTTTGAATATGTTTGCGATCGTTCGGTGTGGTGACTACCAGGTGGGTGAATTTTGCACAGTACCGTTTTTCATAACGGGCCAAAAGGGGCAGATACAAGCGATCGCGTAGGGTATTTTCCGATGCGCCTGCCTCCAAATGATCAAGCACCCAGCCGTAGACAGAGCTATGGATATCCGCTACCGTCTTTACCCGCTCACGCAGCTTAGGGTGCACGTACATTTCATTGACACCATGCTCACAAACAACGGCGTCATAGTCTCCGCCCTCCACCTGTTGCGTCACCCAAGTGTAAACCTCTGGCGAAAACCGAAACGTGACGCTGGGCGGTGTGCCGGTAATGAAAAACTGAGCCAGACGCAGAGCCTGCTTCAGCGGATTTCGATCCTGACCAGGATCTTTTTTATCAGGCACTGGAAATAGTTTGATGTCCTTGACCCATGTTTTCAAGGTATGAATGTTTTCTGCAGTGGCATTCTGGGTCTTATGGGCCACTAGGGTAATGTCATGTAGCGGTCCAATTTGCCTGAGTAAATTAAATGTACGAACCTCAGCCGCACCGTGACTGGGGGGATAGGGAAAGGTGTTAAGGGAAAGGACGAGCAGACGCATTGGGGTTAGGGATTGAGTAATGGGGAATTTTGAGTTTTGAAGTTATTAAGTTATGAGGTCCTCGTGACGGTCCCTTCTTGAGGGAAATCAAGACAAATAATGATCCAACATTCAAAATTCAAACCTAAGAACTAATAACCAGGACCTAAGAACCTAATCACTTTTCAACCAGGCAATTTCCTCAGCATTGTCTGGCAGTTTCGACTCTCGCTGACCTAGGGTGCGAGCATGGAAGCAGTACAGTCCAATGGGAGTCATGGCTAAGTCGATCAGATCGGCTTTACCTGTAATTAGTTTCACTAAACCTACAGGAAGTTCCTTGGCGACCCAACGAGCTAAGGAGTAACGGACCTCGTGGGCCATTAATGGACGAGTGAGCTTAATGCCGTGGATCTGGTTCAGGTATCGATTAGAGCGTCCATAGCGATACCATTGTTTGCGCAGCTCTTTCAGGGTGGTACGGTGATGATGCTGTACTACAGCAGTTTTGGCATAGTGCAGTTGCCAACCTCCATCTCGCTGTAGTCGCCAGCAAATATCGGCGTCCCCCCCAGTGGTCATATACGGGCGAAATAATCCGATTTTTTCAAATGCACAGGCTCGCACAGCAATATTGGCTGTTTGACCATAGGGACAAAACGAGTGGTTGAGGGTGTCCTGCTGCGACATGATGTTCTTGCGCTCGGCGTAGCGTTCGAGCCAGGTATTGCCAGGTAGAGCCGTGATTTCTCCGACACAAAGACCAACAGCGCTGTCTTTAAATCCCTGCACTAAGTTTTCGAGCCAGGTGGCCGCAGGATAACAGTCGGCATCGGTAAAGGCTAAAATCTCCCCGGTTGCTGCACGGATGCCGGTGTTGCGGGCGGCGTAGGCACTTTGGATTTCAGTCTCACTGAGATGCCTGAGGGAGATTTCGATGGATTCTGCCTGGGTGACGGCGTCTTTGAGAATATCGGGGGTGCGATCGCAACTACCATTATCCACCAACAAATATTCCACCCGATCTGCCGGATAGGTTTGTCCTAGTAGACACTCAATCAAACCTGGTAAATCGGTTTCGCCATTGTAAATGGGCACAATCACTGAAACCGTTGGCAAAAATGGACTGGGTTGGGCAGGTATTTCGTTGGCAACCATAAAAGCTTGGGGCATTGGTTCTCAACTAATCTATAGCGACATCTACAGGTAGTTTTGCCACCAATGTGTCGAGAATTAACATAGACTGCTCGTTCCTTTGGGACTGCTCATTTATAAACTGAGCCCATAAACTGAACCAATTCTGGCAGTTCACACAAACCAATACATAAGGTGTAGAGCATCTTTATGTAATCCTTACTGACATTAAGTGGGCTCACGGGTCAGTAAACTAGCCAATATATCTATGGCCTTGCTGATCCTCGAGAGGGCTTGAGTTGTGAGCTACCGTCAAATAGCAAGGGGTCTAAACCGGTTCATCCCCTACATCAGCAATCGCTATCTGTAACTCCTATATCAAACCTATACCGTCGTGTCTAAAGTTAGTGTTTGTATCCCCACCTACAACCGGGCCAAAATCTTGCCCTATGCTGTCACCAGCGTCCTGAATCAAACCTATTGCGACTTTGAGCTTATCATCTGTGATGATGCCTCCTCCGATAATACGGCTGAGGTGGTGGCTCAGTGGAATGACCCGCGTATTCGTTATATTCGCCATCCACAAAATATCAAACGCAGTCGTAACATGCGTTCAGGTTATGAAGCGGCCCAAGGAGACTATTTCATTAAATTTGATGATGATGATGCCCTCACCCCCACCTTTTTAGAACGCACGGTTGCGGTGATGGAAAGCCAGCCCAGTGTGGATTTTGTCTGTACCGATCACTGGGTGATCAATGCCCGCAATCAGCGAGACGAAGTCGCAACAGCAGCTAACTCTGCTAAATGGGGTAAAGATCGGCTGACAGAGGCCATCATCGATGACATACTCACAGAAACCTTTGTTCACCAAAGTTTGCAGGTAGGATCTACGCTTTTTCGTCGAGATTGCCTCAGTGAAGTGGACTTTATGCGCTTTGAGGCTGATGGTTGCGAGGACTTTGACTTATTGGTGCGGCTAGCGACCATCGGTAAAATCGGCTACTTTATCCCTGAGCGACTGATGGAATACCGTTTTCATGGGGGGCAAACCAGTTTGAAACAGGATATTCATTTTCTCTCCGCTAAGCTTTTTTGTTTAGAAAGTTATCGCTTTACTGACCGTCCTAAATTAGAAATAATCCGTCGGTCTAAGCTCGACGGTCTTAAGCAAGTTCTCGCCATGAGGCTGATCGAAAAAGGAGAAACCCAACGTGGGCGTCAGCTGATGCAAGAACTGGCTGCCCAGGGTCCCCTGTCTATGAAGGCGAAGGTGGGTAAGGTGTTGTCCTATCTTCCCGCAGGCCTGCGTCAGCTAGCGTTTCAAGGGTTTCGACAGCTGCGACCTGATGATTACAGTGAGCGTGTTCGCAATGCAGCTGGATAAAAAACAGGGGTTAGGATTAAAGCTATCCATGGTGCTGTCGCTATGCAGTCTGACCCAGTGTGCGGCACCGCAAGAACCGATCGCACCCCCTCAGATATCAGAGCGTTTAGCAATTTTGCAACCCGAACTCATCATACAAAACTGGCCTGATGATAATGCGCCCATAGCCCGTTTCCATGTGGTGACTATTCCACCTGACTATCCGGTGGAGGTGGCTGTGAGTGAGCAGTTGAAAACGGTGGAAACGTTCGCCGCTGACACCGAAGCATGGGCTGTGATCAATGGTGGTTTTTTTGACCCTCAGAATGCTCAGACCACGTCCTTCATTACCGTAGACAGCACTCTAGCTGCAGATCCTCGCAATAATCGACGGTTAATAGATAACCCTGATCTGGCGATTTATATGGAGCAAATTCTTAACCGCTCTGAGTTTCGCCGCTATGACTGTGGTGGTGATATTCGCTATGACATTACGTTCCACAATGCCTCGCTTCCTAAAGCCTGCGTGTTGCACAGCTCCCTTGGCGCAGGGCCACAGCTTTTCCCGGATACTGCTCAAGCCGAAGGATTTACGGACTATGCTGATGGTCGATTAATGCGTGATGCCATCGGTACTCAGCAGCGTAATGCCCGTAGTGCCGTTGGTATCCAGCAAGACGGCACTGTCGTTTGGGTGATGGTGGCACAGATAGAACCAGGTGGCGGGATGACCTTAGCGGAGCTAGCCGATATTATGGCCATCTGGAAGGTTGAGAAAGCGTTGAATCTAGATGGGGGAAGCTCATCATCGTTACATGTGGCATGGCCAGGGATGACGGCTGATGGTTTGGCTCAAACCTATTACGGACGTCTCGATCAAAACGGTCAAACTATCCAGCGACCGGTTAAATCTGTACTGCTGTTGCCCCGGTCTGACCAGAATTAACTGGACTAAGAACCTATACCCTATACCCAATCCGAATCCAGTAAACTCGATTAGAAATAAGCCATCCCGTAGGGGCAATCGGGGATTGCCTTACCATCCCTGATTGCCCTGCAATATCGGGGATTGCCAGGATTTGTATTATGAATCCTTGGGGTACACATTAGCCTGCTGTAGGTAGCCGAGTTGAATCAGTATCCAGCAGATGATTCCGTATATTGCTCCCGCAGTAATCAATACTCTGTACCCTGGGTCAACCACAATTTGCATGGCGGGTGGGGTGAGAATTAGACCGGACAAAATAGACGTCGCTATAGATGTAATGACAAAACTCCATGGGCCGATGATCCCCTTGGAGCGGCGAGATGCAATCGGTTTGATCTTTCTAACTCGATTTGGGATTGAACGAATACGTTCTACGCGACGATCTATCCAAGGCCACATCTGCATACCGGTCATAAAGGCAATTGGGAACATGAGAAAACCGACAACGCCACTCCATTGAGAATAAGGAGCGACCAAAGCGGTTAGGTGAGTACCGCCAAAGCTACCGCCAAATAGCAGCAAAGCTGATGTGAAAAAATTTGCTGTCGGTTTAGGTGCTGGGGAAGATGATGGCATCGGGGCTGGGTCAATTGATTGCACTTGTTACGTTTGATTGCACTTGTTACGTTTACAGCCGTAGTGCCGTGATGTACGGAAATCCATCATGAACTTATGGATAAGTGTTCTTTACGTTGAAAGCCCCCAATCTGTGGTGTTCTCCTGCAAGCTAGGATTAGCTAATTTTTTTTAACGGCTTCATTTGCATGCTGGCATCAGCTTTACAGGAGGTGCTCACTGATGGTCTGAGGCATTGGCAGCACAATCAGTACTAAAATCACCATGGCTATGAGACCTAAGGCATCGCGCACGCCATTGAGTTCGCTGACATCGTCAAGCGCTGGTTCGTCTCGGCTAGACATAAATATGAGTAGCAGTGCCCACAGTAAGTAGGCGGGTTGGATAAATGCCATGGCGGCTACCAAGATTCGAGTAATGTTGCCAATGGCAGCTCCACTCCAGCGACCATACATGGCATGGACAATGTGGCCACCATCTAACTGGCCTACAGGCATTAAGTTGAGAGCCGTTAATACCAAGCCTAAACAGCCTGCGATCGCAACCGAATGCAGATAAAGAGCCGTATCTATCTGAAAATCACTACCCAAAGCTAACTTACTCAGCAGCACCAGCAAGATTGAACCCTTTGGGTCTAAGGACTGAAAGTTAAACAGACCTGATTCCTCGGTTAACTCGACCATCTGTGAGTGGGCTAATCCCCAAATCACGATGGGTAGGCTGACCAGAAATCCAGCCAGCGGGCCTGCTACGCCCAAGTCAAATAGAGCGCGACGGTTGGGGGCGGGTGCTTTGATCCGCACAAAAGCGCCAATGGTGCCGAGAAAATAGGGGACTGGAATAAAAAACGGTGCGGAAGCCGGAATATGGTGACGGCGAGCCATGGCATAGTGGGCCAGTTCTCGCACAGCCAAAATCATCATCACCGCGAGGCTATAGCCCAGGCCTTTAACCAACAGCGCTGGCTGCGATAGCAGCTCTGGGATAGATAGATCGCCCACTAGCAGCAACCCTGCCAATGTGGTGGTGCCCAGGGTCAAAATAAACAGTAGAATCGAGAGCCGCCAGCCGCTGTCTTTTGATGAATTGGCGGGTTCTCGATTAGGGACCAGGGTGAAGACAGGATCACCATTACGTTCTTCCTGCAAAACCACCAAGAACTGATGGCCAAATTGCGATCGCACATTTTGCTGCACAGTGCTATGGGCAACGGCTGGTGTCGCTTTCAGTCGCCCATGGCAGATCATCATCTGTTGGCGATGTTCAATCTTCTGTAAAAAATAAATAGACCACGGAAAACATGACCTCAAACGCTCTTCTTCCTCTCGTTCCATGAGCATTGGCGGTGCTGGTGCTGGTCGATGAGGCGGTAGTGTTGATGGGCGCTGTGCCGATGGACGTCGACCCAATAGGACTACCCACATGTATATCAGGGGGCAAACAATAAATAGGCCTAGTATGAAAATATTAGGTGGGGCATATCTGCCATGCTTTAGAACCCAGGCTGTCAGAGCTAAAATGGGTGTCATAATAATCAGCCACAATAGCCAAACTGGGGAGCGTGTCATAGTCGCTACGCCTCGACGAATGACCAAGTAGGTCAAGATTCCCAGTAATATCGATAACAGTACAAATGTCATAAACCCACAATCCGCCCCCTTACCAGGACTCTGAATTACCATACCAGGCAGGGCCCTAGGGTGAGAGATGATGGCTTTTTTGGGAGCTTTTGGTGTCTACTTCAACAATAAACTTGGACAACAGCCCTACAACTAGCGAAACAGCTCGATCGATCACAAAGCTACCCCGGTCGGTATTTGGCGCGGATACTAATGTTTACGCGTTTCCACCCAACCGTGAAACCTTAGGGGGGACAGCTTATTTGATCACGTATGCGCCGACGCCAGACAGCAACTCTGTCGCAAGAAGCAACATTCTAGTGGACTGTCCCGCTTTGACAGATACAAACTTGAACTTTATTGCTGAGCAAGGGGGGCTACAGTGGTTGGTCATTACTCACCGTGGCGGCAGTAGCCATGTCCGTGATTGGCAATCTCAATTTGGCTGTGATGTTGTCCTACAGGAGCAAGAGGCTTACCTACTTCCCCAGATAGAAACTCGCACATTTCATCAAGCGCTAACGCTGACACCTCGTCATAAACTCCTTTGGACTCCCGGTCATTCTCCCGGATCCGCATGTCTTTACAATGCAGACCAAGGTGGCATTCTGTTTAGCGGGCGTCATGTCCTACCAACGCGCCAGGGCGGTGCTACCCCGCTCCGGGTTTCCAAAACATTTCATTGGCCCCGTCAGCTCAAGCATGTGCAGCGACTGCTAGATGAATTTACCCCTCAAACCCTGAGCTATATCTGTCCAGGAGCTAATATTGGTTTCCTTCGCGGTAAGCAGTTTATCGATGATGCCTACAACAAATTAGCTGGTTTAGATTTGCAAGAATTGGCGAAGAGTCAGGTACTACTTTAGTGAGTTCTTGGTTGCTATCCCTTAGTGAATGGTCGTTAGACCACAGTAAACACCATGAAGGAAAACAAGATGCAGGCCGTGAACGAATAACCCAGAACTAAAAACTATCACTCCTCCCCACTACCCCCAATCACCGGTTTAAACGTCTCCAAAATGTCATCCACAGGTAGATCTGCTGGATGCAGTAACCAGGTGCGTTGGCAAGGCTGAATTAGGGTTTGTACCAGGGGCGACAGCTGACTAATAGCGACCAAGCCTTCAGCGGTTTTCAGTTTAATCCCCCGCTGATAAAGGGTATAGCCTCGATTACTGATGTGGTGCAGACTCAAATAGATTTTAGGGTCTGGTACGGTACCGTAGACCTGATGCTGTGCTATCGATAATATTTCTGCCTGTTGTGCATAGGTGTATTGGCTAATTTCCGTCGCTTTGGGCAGTCGACGATTCACAAATTGTTGACAGAGGTCGGCCAGGATCGGGTCCTTGTGGGTTTGCCAACGCTGTAGGTGGTAGGACAACACATAGTCGTCTTGGGCTAAATACTGCTCTAGGGGCAGCTCATCAACGTCACAGCTTAACCAGGCAGTCATAGTGTTGTCTGCTTCCAGGGTGCTTGTGGTTAGGAGGGCTTTAGCCCGCCTAATTGTCTGCTCTAAAACCCAAGTGGCGACTAAATTTTTGGGGTGATTATAGATATGGGCGTACATAAAGTAGCGCACCACCAGGTAGTGTTCGATTGCCCCTAGACCCTTTTTAACCACAATTAGCTGCTGACTGGCTGGATCGTAGTCTAGAGCTAAAATGATGCGGTCAAGATCTAGCTGGCCATAGGAAGCTCCCGTAAAATAGCTGTCACGCATCAGGTAGTCGATGCGATCGCAATCCAACTGACTCGACACTAACTGCCACACACAAGGTACGGGATGCTGGTGCTGATAAATTGCATCAATGTCGCAACGTAACTTGGGTGAGAACTCATCCAAGCGCCTACGCACCTCTGGAGCCTGTTTCAGAATGCGTCGGGTCCAATGCTCATGGTGACCGCCAAACACTTCCTCCGTCGTATGACTAAACGGACCATGACCGACATCATGGAGCAACGCTGCGCACAAAACTGCTGCGCGATGAACCATCAACTCTGGATAGATAGCTGCCAGTCGGTCAAATGCACGGCGGGCAATGGCCATAACCCCTAGCGAATGGGTGAACCGTGAACTTTCTGCACCATGAAATGTGAGGCTAGCAGGCCCAAGTTGCCGGATGCGTCGCAGCCGCTGAAAAGGTGACGTATCGATCAGCTCAATCAATAATGCTTCTACCGGGTCAGCCCTATCGAGAGTGATAGCGCCATGGAGCGGATCATGATACGTACGGGTTTTGAGCGGCACGGTCTTAGGTTAAGGATGGCATGATCGATTCCATTAACGTTTCAACAGCCGCTTTATATTGAACATCCTTGGTTGTGGCAACTTGATCTGGGGTGATCGGCTCGTTAGTCACTGTGCGGTCGGGGGTAATCCCTAGCTTATTAATATCGTGATGGTCAGGGGTCTCATATTTTGCCACCGTCACAGCTAGCCCAGACCCATGGCTCAAATCAAATAAAGACTGAATCAGACCTTTGCCAAATGTAGTTTCCCCTACTAACAGGGCTCGATGATTATCTTGAAGCGCTCCCGCTAAGATTTCACTGGCACTGGCGGTGCCTCCATTGACCAGTAAGATCAGCGGTTTTTGAGTCATAGCTCCAGCCCCAGCTTCAAAGCTTTCCAATATCCCTTGGCGGTTAACGGTATAAACAATTGTGCCCTCATCCAACCAGAGTCTGGCAATATCAATACCTGCTTGCAATAGACCACCTGGATTATTCCGTAAGTCCAGAATGTAGCCATTAGCCTGTTGCTGCTCTAGGCGGGTGATTGCGGCTCGGATATCTTCAACGGCATTACCGTTAAACTGTCCCAAACGAATATAGCCAACTTGATTGCCTTGTTCAAAACGTAATTCTGAGAAAACGGGATTCAGATTAATGCGCTCACGAGTTAGGTTCACCTCGAAGGGTGTAACGCCAGAACGTTCAATCTTTAAGGTGACAATAGTTCCCGCTGGTCCCCGCATGCGTGCAGCTGCCTCATCAAGGGAAAATGATTGGGTTGATATGCCATTGATAGCAATAATTTCATCCCTCGGTGATAACCCCGCCCGTTCAGCAGGAGAGCCAACGATGGGAGCAATCACGCGCAAGTTCTGGTTTTCATCGTCCTTGGCGATCTGTAAACCGACACCCAATAGCTCTCCAGAGGTATTGGTCTGTAAGCTTTGATATTGCTCAGGGGGTAAGAAGCGGGTGTAAGGGTCATCTAATTTCTGGAGCATCGACTGCGCTTCTTTGTAGGCATCTTCCCAGTTATTAATTGGACGCTTCAGAGCTTTCTCACGGGTAAACCACCAATTCTGATGGTTAAAGGTCTCATCTAAATAGGCCCGATTGACGATGCGCCAAACTTCCATAACCAGCTTCTGTTGCTCTGTAAAAGCAAGTGCTGGTAGAGGCGCAACCCCGAAACTCAGAACTATTGCGATACAGATCGCACAGATGCCTCTTAAAAGAACTACATGCAGCAGCCCAGTTTTTCTCATTCTTCACCACAGCTCAAACAATACCGTTGCTTAACTGAAAAGGAAATTCTATTGTTAAGCTCCTAGGACAGCATTAATCGTCCCTTTTAGCAGCATAGCGGCTTCCTCAGAATACTGTGTTCCTCCCATCTTCCATGACAGGAATTCATGGACATCTGTATGTTCGCTGGCAAATGGTTAAGTTTTGTAAATAACCCTAAGCAAATGCAACTTGCTTTTGAGCCCGTCGCAACGAGAGAATATCTTTGCCCATTTCCTCGTCTAGAGCCAGTTACAACAGCTAGTCGATGGTCGCTACATAGCTTGAAAGTTTCAAGATAGGCGGTTTCTAAAGGTTGGTTGTGTTACATTTTTTAGTAACGGCATAGATCTAATTTTATATCCGCGCTTCATGTTTACTAAGCAAGTCACCGACTCTAAGGCCTACCAGTGGTTTAATGAGCGCCTTGAGATTCAGGCTCTCGCCGATGATATCTCCAGTAAGTATGTACCGCCTCACGTCAATATCTTCTATTGCCTTGGCGGTATCACCCTCGTTTGCTTCATCATTCAGTTTGCGACTGGCTTCGCAATGACCTTTTACTACAAGCCAACTGTAGTAGAAGCGTTTAATTCAGTTCAGTACTTAATGACTGATGTTAGTTTTGGTTGGTTGATTCGCTCCATCCACCGCTGGTCTGCCAGCATGATGGTGTTGATGATGATTCTCCACGTTTTTCGGGTTTACCTCACTGGCGGTTTCAAAAATCCCCGTGAATTGACTTGGGTGACTGGTGTCATCATGGCCACTATCACTGTTTCCTTTGGTGTGACAGGTTATTCTTTGCCTTGGGACCAGGTTGGTTACTGGGCTGTAAAGATCGTATCTGGTGTACCTAGTGCGATTCCTGTTGTGGGTGGTTTGATGGTTGAGTTTATTCGCGGTGGCGAGAGCGTTGGTCAGTCAACTCTGACTCGTTTCTACAGCCTTCACACATTTGTGTTGCCTTGGCTGATGGCCGTGTTTATGTTGACTCACTTTTTGATGATTCGTAAGCAAGGTATTTCTGGTCCCTTGTAAGGGATTAGTAGCTTGACCTTGGTCAGCGCTTAGCTGCTCTCCGATTGTGGCTAAATGTTTGAGTTCTTGGCCAAATGTGGCCTCAAGCTTGATTCAGGGTTAAGCTATTTCTACCAAGTTGCGCATTCTGTTCAGAGGTAAATTAGGAGACGATTTGAGCTATGGCAACGATTAAGAAGCCTGACCTCAGTGATCCTCAACTTAGAGAGAAGCTGAAGCAGGGTATGGGTCACAATTATTATGGTGAACCTGCTTGGCCCAATGATTTGCTATACATTTTTCCCGTAGTAATCTTGGGTAGCATTGCATGCTGCGTAGCTTTAGCGGTTTTAGATCCTGCTCTTGTAGGTGAGCCTGCTAATCCTTTCGCTACACCCCTTGAGATTCTTCCTGAGTGGTATCTCTATCCTGCATTCCAGATTCTACGAATTGTACCTAACAAGCTTCTAGGAATTGCTTTGCAAACAGCGATTCCCCTTGGTCTGATGCTTGTTCCTTTCATTGAAAACGTTAATAAGTTCCAGAATCCATTCCGTCGTCCGGTTGCGACAGCAGTGTTCTTGTTTGGTACCCTAGCCACTCTTTGGTTAGGCATTGGTGCAGCTCTACCTATCGATAAGTCTTTAACTCTAGGTTTGTTCTAGGCGTTGATTTCTCTGTCTTAGGTCATTAACATTAGCTTCTTGAATTTTCGCTGTGTATTTGCGAATTTTCAAGAAGCTTTTTAATGTGTCAAGATACAGCTAAGACATCTACTCTCCTAGGCTTATCTATCGATTTTTTAGTTGATTTCGGGCAAACTATTGGTGCGAACGTGCCGGTTAGTCGGACATGTTAAAGCAAGATCAGTTGATAGTTCAAAGTAAGCTAGAAGACCTAACTCAAGTTCAGCAGTGGTTTGATCGTTTTTGTTCTGCGTCACAACTGCCATGGCTTGAGGCTGTTTTTGATCAAGTAAATTTGGCCTTGGCGGAAGGTTTTACCAATGCCGTTAGGCATGCACACAAGGGCTTACCTGCGGATACACCTATTGAAATAGATTTATTTCTCTGGCAAGAAAAATTAGAAGTCCAAGTATGGGATATGGGTCAACCGTTTGACCCCGATAAATTGCCAGAACGAAAACCGGGGACACTCACGGTAGGTGGCTATGGTTGGTTTTTGATGCGGCGATTGGCCGATGTAAACTACGAGCGTAATGATTTAGGGCGTAATTGCCTCCGAATTGTTAAATGTTCAACGCCTTCGTAAGGTTTAAAGCTTTTAAATAACTCATTAAATTTGCTGAGGAATTCACTCATCTGAAGCTATTTTGTTGTCTCATCATTAGGTGATGGGTGTTCTAAGTAATATATAAAAATGGAGCTTTGCACATGCAATTAGCTCGCAGGATATGGGCAAAAGATACATTCGTTTTTATAGAAGTATTTGGTTGTGAAGGTGGAATTCAGTCGTATATCAAAGATATCTTAACGGCGTATTTAGCCTCTAATTCATCTGCGACAGCGGATATTTTTTTGTTGCGTGATCGTCGCAATAGTATTCCCTCTGAATTTTCATCGCGCTTTAAAGTTCATTGCTTTCAGTCAGGGCATCCGATGTTCGATCGGATTCGGTTTACGTTGGCTTTAGGGCTGCATCTGTTACTTAAGCGTCCACGACGTCTATTTTGTGGACATATTAACTTGGCAGTGATGACGCGTCAGTTGGCTTGGTTAGCCAGGGTGCCTTATACAGTGCTCACCTATGGAAAAGAAGTTTGGTTTCCTCTTGGGCTAGCTGAAGGGAATGCTTTGCGAGCGGCCGATCATATTTGGACAATCAGCCGGTATAGTCGAGACTTGGCCTGTAAGGCCAATAACCTAGAAGCTGAGCGCATTGAGATACTCCCTTGTACAGTGGATGGTCAAGGTTTTACACCAGCGATCGCATCCTTGCAACTACAGCAGCGTTATGGGTTGGACGATACACGAGTGTTAATGACAGTAGCTCGACTTTGGCGAGGTGATCCCTATAAGGGAGTGGATGTGACGATACGGGCACTGCCTGCGATCGCAAACGTCTATCCGAATGTGAAATATTTAGTGATTGGTCGTGGTGATGATCAGCCTCGGTTAGCTCAGCTAGCAAACGATTTAGGGGTGGCGGATCGAGTTGTCTTTGCAGGCTTTGTTCCTAATGAGGAGCTAGTGGAGCACTATCGCCTGGCAGACGTCTATGTTATGCCCTCCCAAGAAGGGTTTGGCATTGTTTATCTAGAAGCCATGGCCTGTGGTATTCCAGTTATTTCTGGTGATGATGACGGTTCTGCTGATCCCCTGCAAGATGGTCGTTTAGGATGGCGTGTCCCCCATCGCGATCCTGATGCTGTAGCAGTTGCTTGTATAGAAGCGTTACAAGGAGATGATCGTCGTTGCGACGGTCCTTGGTTGCGGGAACAAACGTTAGCACAGTTTAGCAAGACGGCGTTGATTCAGCAGCTACAGCATCTTTTAGAGGGTGATCCTAAGCCCAACGTCAAAGACCTCAATCAATCAAGTAGCAGTATCCCGACAAACTAATCAGCCAATGCAAAGGGGTAGACACTATAGAATATAGATCCCAGCACCATAGGAGGCGGCAATATGGCTCCCAACGGTTTTAGACAGTTACAGCTCAACTTTTCTGGCATTGGATGTTGGTTAATGTTTGCGGCTGGTTTGGCACTGATCACAACTGTTGGTGTTGGCTGGTTATTCAAGTCTTTGCTCGTTCTGCTCTTGCTGCTGATTCTGGTACCTATTGTTTTGGTGGTGGGTGTTCAGTTCTGGCTACGACGTAATTTAGTGGAAGGAGCATGTCCATCCTGTTCTCAACCGTTGACTGGGTTTAACAAAATGCCACTTTCCTGTCCGAGTTGCGGTGTACAGCTACAGGTCAGTAATGGTGCTTTTTCCAGGATGACCCCTGAGGGTACGATTGATGTTGATGTGATTAATGTTGATGTCGCCAATGCTGATAATGACTCTACAGACAGCGTCAAAACTGTGGATGTAGAGATTTTGCCACCTGCGGATCCATAATCAATAGGCAATAATAAATGTCTAGGATCTCCAGCCAAACATGTAATGGCCCACTGATGGAAATCTATCAGCGGGCCATGGTCATAGATATAACATTTGCGACGATGGGAAGTTATCGCTGAACGGTCATCGTAAACGGAGCACCATTACCATCGAGATCGCCGACATACAGACGGTAATTACCGGTCTTATATAGTCCGCGAGATTTGATTGCACCGCCATCAAAATCGTGGGCTAGGATGCACTCCCGTGAGTCGTCGGGACCCACCATGAGCAATGTGTAATCATTGTCACCAGATACTTCAATGGATACTGAAGCAGCTGACTCGGTGATGTTGAAAGAATGATCAGGTTGAGCGGGAATAAAGCCGCAATCTGTGGATGATTGGTTACCACCGCTAGTGCCGGTGATTTCCGTTGCTGATTGACCATAAACAGCAGCGGTGGGTGCAGCAACCACAGTGGCAGCAATGAGCAAAGAAGCTATGTTTTTTGTGGCAATATTTTTCATCGATAGCACCTCGGCAACTTATGGGGTAGCCTTACGAGAACACTAGGTCTTTAACTGAATCACACTCCTAAGGAATGTATATCTCAATACTAGTGGTGAGATATAGCTAACGTTATTGCATATGTGCCAGTTTGCCAATAGTTAACAAAGTGGAATTGTTGTATGGCTTGTATTATATAAGTCATACGATTCATTCAATGGTGACAGTTGCCAGGTCTGGCGTAATTGGCTTAGAACGCTCACCTCAAAGTATTAGATACATCCAGATTGCTAGATGACTCAGCAAACCATGAAGGCTCAGAACTCAATTGTGCTTGTCCCAAAACTGCGGTCAGCGACATTGGTCGGCAGGCGCTTAGTGGCTTGGAGTCTAGAGGTGAGCTTGGTCGCCATGAGTGCCTTAGTGCCTTGGGGGGCAGGGCATTATGTCCTGATGGATCGCAACATGCTTCCTATCGAAGGCAGTGTTGAAGAATCTTTTATGCCGCCTGCTGCTGACTCAGGCGCTTTGCGGGTTGAGCTAAATCTTTTGGTCAAACATGCTCAGCAGGGATGGGCCTGGATTGCTCAAATACCACCACACCGATTGCATCGAACGGTACCTCGGCTAACAAATATTTTGTGGACTGTTGCGTTGATTGCCCCTGTCATTACGGCTGGGGGACAGTTGGTGCAGCTACGTCTCACTGGGCGCACATGGCCTAAGCAATGGTTGGGGATTCAGGTGATTTCCATAACGGGTGGATCGCTCACGTTGCTACAGGTGGTTACACGTGAGCTGGTGCGTTGGGGGCTGCCGATGGTGATTGTTGTTGGCGGCACCCTGTTAACAGGGGTTTCAGCGGCACCCTGGATGCTATTCATCGTTATTCTGTTAGCCATGGCTGAAGGTGGAACAACCTTAGCTCTTGATAAGCGGGCGTGGCATGATCGTGTCGCTAAGACCCGAGTGACAAAGTCCCATGCTGGGTATTTACCGATTTCTGGTGAATCCTTGCTCTATTCATTGCCCATGGGTGATTACACTTCATCTTCGCAAAGCAATGGCATTGAAAATAACGGCGTTGTAGGCAATGGCATGGTCAACAGTGCGATTCAGCTTTATGGGGAGACTGCGAATGATGATGAATGGTGGCTGACCGAGGATGCAGGTGATTTAACATCGCTTGTTTTGCCCCCTCGTTCTGAGCAGAGTGGCGGTAGCTTAGTTCTGCTGCCGCCAAGTCAATTGTTATCAGGTAAGAGGGCATGGTGGCTATGGTCAAGTGGCATGGTGCTGGCGTGTTTAGCTGGATTTAGTGTTGGTCGTGTTGGGCAATCATCCCAGATTCAGGCTGAGAGTGACGCGTTTTTACAGACAGCTCAGGCTCTGATGGACAAAACGCAAGCGGAGGGTGCAGATTATGATGCGGCTATCTTAATGTTGGCTCAGGTAGATGACCCCCGTACTGCTCAATACTTAACGGATCTATTGAGTCAAACCTCACGGCCAACAACATTGGCGACGGTTCAGCAGGCCTTGATCAGTCAAGGTCTAGAGAGTTTGCCTCCTTTGCTGTCTCTGGGACGTGTGCTGGAAAATGATCTTCAGCAGTCGCTGGACACTGAGACTCGGTCGCTGCGATTGGAGCAGCGTCATATGGTGCAGGGTGCGATTGCAAAAATACTCACTGTGCACAGCGATGAGTTAGACGGTATTCGTTTAGACCGGGTTAACTTGGGAAAATATCATGATTCAGAGCGCTCGTTTCGCCTGATTCAACCTGGGCTGTTAGCAGCAGGTACCAGTTGGCAGAATGCAAATTTAAGCCAGGCAAACTTAGCTAGAGCTAGTTTCTTTGATGAAGGGCCTGATGGTAAAGCTGATTCTTACGATGACATCATCAGCGACTTAAGCGGTATCAATCTGAGTGGTGCTCGGCTAGAACATGCTAATTTGCAAGGTGCTCAATTGAGTAGTGCCAATTTCAGGCGAGCTGATCTGAGGGATGTCAATTTAGCTTACGGCAATTTAGAAGGTGCCCAATTAACCAATGCCCAACTGATGCATGTGAATGCGCCTGACAGTCAATGGCAGGGAAGCAATTTAGTGGGTGCTGATATGACCCAGGGTACGTTGGATGGTGCAGATTTAAGTCGAGCAAGACTTAATCGTCTTGAAGCGGCCCACAGCAGTTGGACCAAGGCAATATTGCCCCAATCAGACTGGGTGGGTGCCAATTTAATTGGGGCTAATTTTGAGCAGGCTAATTTGGTTGGTGCTGACTTTCACGGTGCCCAACTAGATGGTGTAAATTTTGAACGGGCTGATTTACGCCAGGCTAATTTGCGTGATGCCGATCTTAGACAAGCCAGGTTAACGGGGGTAAATTTGGCGGATGCTGATTTAGCGGGAGCTATCTTTGATGATGGCACTAGAGTGACAGGTAGTTTTATTACGCCTAATGCTCAGTTAAATACGGCTAACTCTCTACAGGGAGTTAACTTTAGCCGTGTGCGTAACATTGATGTGCGCCAGTTAAACTACATTTGTGTGCAAGGAGGAATTCATCCGTCCTGTCAGAAGCTGATGGATGCTGCTGAGTAGTCAATGCAACGAACGCGATTAAGTACATTAGTAGATCAAGCGGGTCAGCGCTTTAGTCAATGGGTGTTTAATCCCTGGCGGCGCATTTCATTAGCTGTCATTAGCCTGCTGTTTGGTAATTTTTTTGCGACAGCTATTTCTGCGACAGCGGGGCAAACGTCAGAGATTGATATTTTGATTTCTGCCATTTTGGTAGCCATGGTGGAATTCATTAGCTGGCTATATCATCGATCTCGCTCCAATGGCCAGCGGACGATCCTCCCTGAACTCCTTAATTCATTTAAGCTGGGCATGGTTTATGGTCTTTTTGTTGAGGCCTTTAAACTCGGTAGTTAGCGACAGTGTGCCAATGGCTTCTACGAGTTGAGTAGCTTGATGTTGGATCGCTTTCCAGTCTTGATGCCGCACATGGTTTGCCCTAAATAATCCACTGGAAATTCCCACTGCTGTTGCACCAGCTGATAAGAGGTCAGTGGCATTCTCTGGGGTCACGCCCCCAGACGGAATCAATGGAATATGTCCGAGGGGGCCTTGTATACATTCCAGATATGTGGCTTCCCCCAAGGCTTTGATGGGAAACACTTTGACGCTTGTGGCCCCTAATTCCCAAGCCGTTAAAATTTCAGTTGGGGTCATGGCTCCTGCCACGGTAGGGATATGCACCATACGGCCATGGCTAAGCAAGGCTATCGATGTATGGGGGCTAAAGCAGAATTGTGCGCCAGTTGCGATCGCAACCCGCAAATCCTCTTCTGTCAAAATTGTCCCCACCCCTACAGTGCAGTGGGGTAACGCCTTTTGAATGGCCTGGAGCAACGCCACAGGCTGATAGCTATTCCAAGTAACTTCGAGTAGATGGATGCCTCCTTCAGCAGCAGCCATTGCCATATTTAGACCGCTTTCAACTGTCTCAGCCCTAATAACAGCAATGGCGCGATGGGTTTGGAGTGTCTGCAGCCAACGCTGCTGGTATTCAACAAGAGGTTGCACATGAGGCGGGGCTGAATGTAATGCAGTCATAACCTGAGGGGCTTAGTGTTAAGCCTATTTTGCAAGCGTCAATCATATCTGCTTGTACCTCTTAGGCTTTTAGACCAATTTGCAATACGGAAATTGTCGCTTTTCTAAGTACTGCTAACGATTCAACACGGCATGTAACAAAAATAAAATCCTCTCCAACACAACAAAAAGCCGCAGGCTACCCCTGCGGCTTTTAAATATCAAACTCCTCAGGAGTAAGACTAAGAAACGCTAACTAAAAATCTACTAGACCTCTAGGCAATGCTTGCCATGCTGACATTGTTGTCAATCAGCAGTCTCT
Source organism: Leptothoe sp. LEGE 181152 (assembly GCF_032906605.1). Lineage (NCBI taxonomy): Bacteria > Bacillati > Cyanobacteriota > Cyanophyceae > Nodosilineales > Cymatolegaceae > Leptothoe > Leptothoe sp. LEGE 181152. The sequence goes on along the minus strand of NZ_JASATU010000004.1, from coordinate 117,229 downwards.
GTAGTTCGTCAGAATCAACTGTTTCCTTGTCTACTAGCATGTCAGCTAGCTGATCAAGAACCTTGCGGTTCTCAACTAGGACTTGCTTAGCGCGGCTGTAGGCAACGTCTACAAGACTACGAACTTCCGCATCAATCACAGCAGCTGTTTCCTCAGAGAAATCGCGCTCAGTGGCAATGTCACGCCCTAAGAAAGGATTACCTTGTTGGCGACCTAGGGCAACTGGACCTAGTTTTTCGCTCATACCAAAGCGAGTCACCATCTGACGAGCCACGCGAGCTACCTGCTGTAGGTCATTAGAAGCACCGGTCGTAACTTCTTCATCGCCGAAGACAATTTCCTCAGCAAGACGACCACCCAGGGCCACAGCCATCTGGTTTTTCAGATAAGAACGGGAGTATAGACCGGACTCTAGACGCTCTTCACTCGGAGTAAACCAAGTCAAACCACCGGCTTGACCACGGGGAATAATGCTGATCTTTTGCACGGGGTCATAGTCTGGCATCAGGGCACCCACCAGGGCATGACCTGCTTCGTGGTAAGCAACTAGGGACTTGCGCTTCTCGCTCATTACCCGATCTTTCTTCTCAGGACCGGCCAAGACGCGATCAATCGCATCGTTAACTTCATCCATGGAGATTTCGGTCAGATTGCGGCGAGCTGCCAAAATAGCGGCTTCGTTTAGCAAGTTAGACAGATCAGCACCGGTAAACCCAGGTGTCCGACGGGCAATCTTCTCTAGATCAACGTCCTTGCTAAAGGTCTTCCCACGGGAGTGAACCTTCAGGATTTCTAAACGACCGGAGTAATCAGGACGGTCAACCACCACCTGACGGTCAAAACGACCAGGACGTAATAGAGCCGCATCCAATACGTCAGGACGGTTAGTAGCCGCAATGATGATGATGCCAGTGTTGCCCTCAAAACCATCCATCTCGGTGAGTAGCTGGTTTAGGGTTTGCTCACGCTCGTCATTACCACCGCCGAGGCCAGCACCACGCTGACGACCAACCGCGTCAATCTCGTCAATAAATACGATGCAAGGAGCGTTGGTCTTAGCTTGCTCAAACAGATCGCGAACACGGGAAGCACCCACGCCCACAAACATCTCTACAAACTCAGAACCAGAGATAGAGAAGAACGGTACACCAGCTTCTCCAGCAACGGCCTTAGCTAGCAGTGTCTTACCGGTACCAGGAGGACCCACTAGCAATACGCCCTTGGGAATCTTGGCACCAACCGCCGTAAAGCGGTCGGCATTCTTTAAGAAATCAACCACCTCAGTAAGTTCAAGTTTGGCCTGGTCGATGCCAGCCACATCACCAAAGGTGACTTGGGTCTGAGGCTCCATCTGTACGCGAGCCTTTGATTTACCAAAGTTCATCGCTTGGCTACCAGGGCCATTTTGAGCACGTCGTAGTACAAAGAACAGCACTACGAGCAGCAAGATGGGGATAAGTAATGTGCTGAGTACTTGCAGCAACCGATTTTCCTCAGCTTGACGCTGAACTTCAATATCCACAGAGTTCTCAGTGAGGATATCAACAAGGCCAGGGTCGCTGGGTAAGTTAACCACAATCCGACGCTCTTCACCTGTTGGATCAGGGAAACGAGCCTGGGTTCGATCGGCGCTAATGTAAACTTTCTCAATGGCACCGCTCTCAATTTGATTGATAAAACGGCTGTAACGCCATGCATCGGTTTCAATACGAGGTTGTTCAAAAAATGCGGTAGCTAGTGCGATGACGACAACTACCAATAACACGTAGAGTCCTGCGTTTCTCCAGCGCTTATTCACAGGGAGTAAGCCTCCTAAAGTTTTTAATTGTCAGCGATTTCAGCGAGCTCACCTATGCTGATCTGAGATTTATTAACTTATGTTAACGCATTTCAGGATTCTGCATAGCCTACTCCGCTCAGCAGTTGTGCTCGCACATCGAAGGCCTGTAAAACATTTGTTTGAGGGCTGTTAGACCTTCGTGGGTAGAACTATAGTTTAGTTTAATATTCCCAGACAGAACTGTGTGGATCGGTAAAAGCTCTACCACACAATTGCTGTAGGCTAAACATTCAAACTGGTTCACTCTTTTTCCGGTCCAAGGGATGTGGGAAATGACCTGATTCTTTAAAGCTTTAATCAGTCGGGCTCGGCTAATGCCTGGCAGTAGGCCGGAGTTCAGGGGCGGCGTGTACCATTTGCCATTGCTGTATCCCCATAAGTTACCTGTGCTGGTTTCCAGCCATTCTCCAGTGGGTGCAATCAAAATGGCATCGCGAGCTCCATGGCCCTTGGCGGCTTGCATCGCCAACCAGCAAGGTAGATAATTGCTGGTTTTGTGTCCTGGCAAACTGCGCTGATATTTAGGCTCTGCGGCAATCCAGGCCGTTACTCCTTCTTGCTGTTGCTGTTCTAGATTGAGCGGGAGGTGGCGACCTGTGATCAGTTCACGGCCATCGGCAAGAACAGTCAGTCTTAGCACTGGATAGTCTGTGAGCAATGCTTGACAGCCTGTAGTGGTGCGTTGCCAGTCTGGTTGGGGCCAGGTAAAGAAATGGAGTGATTGGGCGATGCGATCGCAATGCCAATCCCATGCTGTCAACGGATGCGTCAAGCTATTCTCATAAATCCGCATCGTCGTAAATACGCTGGCTCCATACGCCAACGCCGGATCGCTAACCATAATCTTTATCTGGTCATCCTTATATAGCTGACCTGCAAACCAATAAGTCATCTGTTAGGCTTCTCAGAAAACTCAGGAGCAAATTAGAATCCTCTGAAATTCGCTCCAAAGCGTGTTCCGATCTTAGAAGATGAAAACGATAGCCACAGGGGATAACGGGTGCAAAAATCAACGGTTCAGCTCGGTCAATATGAAGCAGCTTACATAGAGTATGGTGTCCAGGATAATCCGGTGTTGCTATTTCTCCATGGTTTTCTTGGCGAAAGTAGCCTGTGGCGTTTGCTCATGGAGCGGTTGGCTGACCGCTATCGCTGTATTGCGCTGGATCTACTTGGCTTTGGTCGTTCTTCTAAACCCAAGCTTAAGTACACCATTTGGCATCAAACGGCGTTTGTGAGTGAGTTTATTGCTGCCTTAAAGCTCACCAATGTCACCCTCATTGGCCATTCCTATGGGGGGTGGGCCAGTTCTGCCTTGGCGATTGAGCAAGCCGACACTAATGCATTTTTGCTGGAGTATCTTATTCTGATTGCTCCGGCTGGCATTCGCGATGACAGTTTTGTCGGTCGCTACAATTATATGCGTCCGATTTTGTGGGAAACACCCGTGGTGGATTGGGTGCTTACTGGTCTGAAACCCCTTGCCAAAGTTCTCGGGCAGCAAAAGACCTATGACCAGGTAGCCATGGCTCGGCGCGAATTTGGCAAACAGCCTGTCGCTAAGTCCTTTATCGTTGACCGTCTACGACCGGAGGATGCCATTGATACCGTAGAAAAAGGCATTCATAAGATTGCTGTGCCGACCTTAGTCATTGCTGGTGCCCAGGATACGACGATCCCCCTATGGCATTGTGAAACCTACGGTCATGGAGTGCCGGGTGCCAAATTTGAGGTATTACCCGAGGCCGATCATGATTTGATTCGGACGGATTGTGATCAAATTTCTAATCTGATCGCATTATTTTTAACCCCATCGTTGTAGAGACGTTCCATGGAACGTTTCTACAACGATGAATGGTCCCCAACGGGCCTACGATGAATAGCCATTTAACCAATTCCTTCAATCATGGGATGGAAAAAGAACGCAAGACCAATGATGGTGTAAGTTGCCAGCAACAACGTCCCCTCTAACCAGTTAGAACTCCCATCACTGCTAATAGAGTTAGCAATCAAAATTGATACAGCTACGGCGATCAGTTGGAAATTATTAAAGTCCAGATCCATCGGCTGACCCATAAGCCATCCAGCAATGACCAGCACTGGAGCTACAAATAGAGCGATCTGCATACTGGACCCCACGGCCACCGATAGCGATAAATCCATCTTATTTTTCAAAGCGACAGTCACAGCAGTGGCATGCTCGGCCGCATTGCCAATGATGGGCAGCAAAATGACGCCTGTAAAGAGTTCGGACAAGCCTAGCTGTTTAGTCGCAACCTCTAGGGATCCTACCAACCACTCGGACTCTATAGCGACTACCAAGGTGGCGGCCAACAGCACCCCAATCCAAAGTGGAAGGTTAGGCGTTGCGTGATGTTCTTCTTCTGCTCCTTCCTCTTCCGCTGTGCCCACATCATAGAGATAGGCGTGGGTTTTCATGGAAAACAGCAGCGTGAGGCCATAAACCAGAATCAACACAATAGCTACGGCAACAGAGAGACGCTGTAGCGTTGGCTCCGTGATGGAGGGTGAGGTAAAGTCCACTGCTGTCGGCAATAAAATTGCGATTACCGCTAAATTCATCGACGATGCGTTCATGCGGGCAATTACTGGCTGGAAGTCCTGTTCCTTAAACTTGATGCCTCCCAGCAGCATCGATAGTCCCATCACCAGCAGCAGGTTACCGATAATTGAGCCGGTAATACTAGATTTAACGACGTTAATTAACCCGGCGTTGAGCGCAATCAGGGCAATAATCAGCTCTGTTGCATTCCCAAAGGTGGCATTGAGTAAACCACCCAGGGAAGGCCCCACAACCACAGCGATTTCCTCAGTAGCTTGGCCCATCCAGCCCGCTAACGGAATGATGGCAATCGCCGCTGTGACAAAAACTGCCAGTTCACCCCAGCCAAGGAAATGGGCAGATGCGGAAATAGGAACAAATATAAGTAGACCGAAGAAAATTAAATTTTTGATTGACATGGAGGCTTTAACACATCGTTTAGGTCGAGGATTGAATTGAGGGACGCGTTCAATTGGAGAAATGCTCAAATTTAGGCATTTCTCTAAAGGAACTGAACTGTTGCTCTAATCCTAGATATTTCAGCACCATCAGATTACCCAAAGGAGTGACAAGTGAGGGAATAATTCCAACTATTCTTGGAATGAACTTTACGAGTTGTGCAGGTATCTGAAGACCTGCATCATTACGGCATTAGATTGAGTACTGGTGTTGAGTACTAATCTAATGAGGGTGCCATGGTGTGGAAGCTGATTCTGGCAATTTTGGGTTCGTTGGCACTGGTCTTGGTCGTGTTCTATGGTTGGGCCACCTCTGGTAGCTATCCTCGCGATAAATATACAGAAATCCTCACCTATGACGTTGAGGCTTCTGCTGCCGAAGAAAACACATTGTCCCTGGTGTCTTACAACATTGGCTATTTGTCGGGCTTGACGAATCAAGAGGCGGTGGAGCGGCCTAAGAGTTTATTTGATGGGCACTTAGAGAGTGCGATCGCCACACTTCGCTCCCTAAATCCTGACATCATCGCTTTCCAAGAAATTGATATCGCCTCTAAACGCTCCTACAACGTTAATCAGCTGGATGCCCTTGCTAACGCCCTGGGGTTGGCTAATGCCGGTCTGGCCATTAACTGGAATAAAAACTATGTACCTTTTCCCTATTGGCCCATATCAGCCCACTTCGGCAAAATCGTCTCAGGTCAGGCTGTATTGAGTCGCTACCCGATTGTGGAAAATAATCGAATCGTACTCGAAAAAGTAGCCAGTCGTCCGTTTTTCTACAATGCTGTCTATTTGGATCGCTTAGCTCAGGTTACCCAAGTTGATATTAATGGTCGTGCTCTGATTGTTATAAATGTGCACCTGGAAGCGTTTGATAACCCGACCCGATTTAATCAAACCCATACCGTACGACAAATGGCTGAAACCTATGCCAAGGAGTATCCTGTGTTGCTAGTAGGTGACTTTAACAGTGCGGTCAATCGACCTGAGGAAGGGGAGCGGTCGATTGAGGTGTTGGCAGAGTCTGGTGCATTTTCATCGGCGCTTCCTCGAGAGCAATGGCCTGACCAACCGACCTTCCCATCTGAACCACCTGAACATAAGCTGGATTATTTGTTCTATACCCCAGAGTCGATTGAGCTGACGGCAACCCGTGTGATACCAGAAGTGGGAACGGCTTCGGATCACTTGCCATTGATGATGACGTTTACGCTGAAATAATCTGAGACGATATGGAAACTCCTGAGTTACTTCAGAAAGACAGGAGCCTCTGCTAAAACCATTTCTATTCAGACGCACATCACATCCTATGGAGCAACTGAAGTATTTCCTTGGGCCTTTTGAACTATTTGCTGCAATTATTGGGGGCTCGCCATTTATTGTGGCAGGATTTTTGCTTTATAACCCAGTGGAAAGTTTGGCGGATTTGGCTCCGGTGATTCAGAGCAGTGGGACATTGGCGATCTCATTCACTTTCTTATTTTTGAGCTACATCATCGGTGGGACTGTACAAACATTGAGCTGGCGATATTTTCTGCTGCTATGCCATGTGTTTAAACAGGAATATCTGTATATGGATAGTCAGCTAAGGGAGCGAGATAAAAAACTGAAACAGGCTGAGCTAGGGAATACATCGTCACTAGACTTTGAAGATCGCTTAGTACTTCAGCTACAGCAAAAAATAGGCCTCCCTAAAAAGATGCGCTGGATCAATGCTCGACTTAAAGCCTATCTGCGTGAAAACAATAGCCCTTCGGTTACGGCTGCAGAAATGCACACAGCTTCCCACATCATGTACCGTAATCTTTCTCTGGGATGTTTGATTCTAGGGTTTGTGAGTTTAATCAATACATTTCGTGTAAGCTCTCTAGAGCTGCTAATCGTTGCTCCATTGTTTGGCTATGTGGCCTATCTGATGTTTCGCCGTTCCGTCAGTTTCAAAAAGTGGCAAAATCGTGAACTCTTATTAGGCTTTTATTTTGCAGTTACTAAAGAAATTGTTCCTAGAGAAAGCGATTAGCATACGTCATGCTGCCGATGCCCACTTCTGAGACAACGGTTCCCTCAAGACGATTTGTAGAAAATTTCGAAAGACATGTTAGGTCTGGCACTTCATACCTCTACCCCTGAACTGGGTTTAGCCATCAGTGATTTTGAAACGATCCATCGTCAGCAAACTTGGCAGCTAGGTCGTGACTTATCCAGCCAACTTCATGCGTTACTTCAAGGGTTTTTGCCCCCCCAGCGCTGGCAAGAGCTGACGTTTATTGCTGTATGCATTGGACCTGGTGGTTTTACGGGTACCCGGATTGGTGTGGCAACTGCCCGAACGTTGGCACAGCAGTTAGATATTCCCCTATTGGGTATTTCTGCTTTGGCTGCTGTTGCCCACCATCGAGTCACCGCGTCGGGACCACCCTCGGAGTCCATAGTGGAAACTCACAAAACAGCTACTGATCTGGCTATTACGATGCCTGCTAAACGAGGGGCTGTGTATGGTGCGGTTTACCACTGGACTGGAGAAAGTCTGACCTTAAAGCTAGAAGATACGGTGCTGAGCGCAAGTGATTGGAACCTGAAGCAATCCCACTGGTCTCAACCCCTGGTAAAAATAGTCCTAGATTCAGGTGTTGGCCTGGCCGAAACAACCTCGTCCTTGTTACAGCTTGGCTATGAGCGTCTGCAAAGGGAGAAGATATCGGACTGGCGACAGGTCATTCCGTTTTACGGTCAACATCCAGTAACTGTTTGAAGCTGTTTGAGAGGTTAGTCTTGATTGGCTTGACCGTCGCGGCGACCCAACTCATATACGCCGCTGCCTATGCAGGTGATAATGCCAACGCTTACGGTCCAGCTACGACCCATGCTGATATCTAGTAAATAGTTGCAAAGACCGCCAGTGACGACAAACGGCACAATACTCATGACTGATGCATAGAGTTCTGCTGGCCCAGTAGAGGATGTTGTGTCAGCGGATGCTAACCAGCCCATAGCCTGTTGTTCTAGAGCCTCAACCAAACGAAGGACCAGGGGCGAAAACATCAGATAGAGGGCCAAAGCCCATAAAAAAACTCCAGAAATCCAGACTGGATCAAGAATCATTGGATAAAGAAAATTATTAACACTGAGTTCTGCGATGAACGAGGCTGTGAACTTCTAGGTTGAAAAATTGCGAAGAATCTTCAAAAATGTTCACTCTCTATAAATTAGGCTAAATGATTTGATGCGTTCTGTCGTCTTTGTTGCCTTATCTTGGACCGTTAGAGCCAGAAGTTTAGTGGTTTTATTTAGCGCTTTACTGTAACCGTAGTACCTATATCAACATAGGTATACAGGTCTTCAACATCTTCATTAAGCATACGGATACAACCATGGGAAATGGCTTCCCCAATTAAGCGTTCCTCATTGGTGCCGTGAAAACCAATTTCGCCATCCTGGGTTGATAAAAAGCCAATCCATCGAGAACCCAAGGGATTTTTCTTCCCTGCTTTGATTAACTCTCCCGTGATTGGGTGTTGCCATGTGGGGTATTTCTGTTTTTGAGTGATGCTAAAGCTGCCCTCGGGGGTTTCCCACTCTTCTTGACCAATGGCGATGAGATATTCTTTGACGACGTCACCTTTTTGGTACACATTTACTGTACGAGCATCTAGCTGCACCACAATTTCAATATCTGATTGTTTAAAGCGCCGTGCGAAGCTTGGGCGGCGACCGTTAGTTATGGAGATGCGAGTAAGGAGGTTATTGCCCTCCTGGCTTGGTCGAGCATTTGCGGCTTTCCAATCAAAAGGATCTTGCAACTCCAGTAAGGCTAGTCCAAGGGCAGAACCAACGCATAGTAAGGCAAAGCTGCGAGCTAAGGGATGAAGACCTTGCATTACAAAGGATTGGAAAACGTAGGATAGAAAACGGTATGCACTTGGAAGCGTCGTACTCCTGAATATCTTACCTATTTCACCCTATTACGGTTGTTTTACGATATCTGTTTTATGGGCTGCTCATACTTCTCAGCATACTTTTGTGCAGCCCCCATGGCTTTGTCCCTGAGTTGTTAGAATCAGTAGTATTGTCAAAAAATTATCTGACGTAGCAACTCCATTCGTAAAGGCAGGGTAGTGTGACGGTTAAACCAGACTGGCTGAGAGTTAAAGCCCCCCAATGGGAAAGGGTCGGCAATGTCAAAGGTATTTTGCAGGATCTCGCTCTCAACACGGTGTGCGAAGAAGCTTCCTGTCCCAATATTGGTGAGTGCTTCAATGCTGGAACTGCCACATTTTTAATCATGGGCCCAGCTTGCACGCGAGCCTGTCCCTATTGCGATATTGATTTTGAGAAAAAACCCCAGGCGTTAGACCCAACCGAGCCTCTGCGTTTAGGTGAGGCTGTGCGGCGGATGGGTCTGAACCATGTAGTCATCACTTCAGTAAACCGAGATGATCTACTCGATGGGGGGGCTAGTCAGTTTGTGCGCTGCATTGAAGAGACTCGAAAGCTTTCGCCCAATACCACCATTGAGGTGCTGATTCCTGACTTGTGCGGTAATTGGGATGCTTTAGAAACTATTTTGTCGGCAGCTCCTGAGGTGATGAATCACAATACGGAGACAATTCCTAGACTCTATAAGCGTGTGCGTCCCCAAGGTGACTATCAGCGCAGCTTGGAACTACTCAAACGTACCCGTGAAATTGCTCCATGGGCCTACACCAAGTCAGGAATCATGGTGGGGCTGGGGGAAACTGATGAGGAAGTCCGCCAGGTCATGGCTGGCTTACGCGCTGTAGACTGCGATATCCTTACCATTGGTCAATATTTGCAGCCTACTCAAAAGCACCTTGGTGTGCAAGATTTCATTACCCCCGAACAGTTTGATCAGTGGCGAGAGGCTGGAGAAGCGATGGGCTTTTTGCAGGTTGTATCGTCTCCTCTGACACGCAGTTCTTACCATGCGGCAGAGGTGCGACGGCTGATGGCTGAGTATCCTCGCCCTCGTCCGCAAACTGTTGAGGCCGCAATCAGAAAAAATTAATTAGCTAGTCAAGAGTGATAGTGCCTTTTGTAGTGTTTGTTGCACCGATGCTGCAGAGGTTTGTAGGGCAGCCTGCTCATCGTTGGTGAGTGAGAGTTCCATTATGGAAGCTGCCCCATTGTGGTCAAGACGACAGGGTACACCCAAATAGATATCTTTGAGCCCGTATTGCCCCTCAAGATAGGCTGAAACGGGTAGTATGGCTGACTGGTTTTGCAGAATTGCAGCCACCATTGTTGCTGTTGCGGCCGCAGGTGCGTAAAATGCTCCGCCGGTTTTGAGGTGATTCACAATTTCTGCGCCACCATGGCGGGTGCGATCTACCAGTTGCTGAACTTTGTTCAGTGGCATTAGTTCAGTGAGAGGGATGCCACTGACAGTGGTGTAGCTAATTAGCGGTACCATCAGATCACCATGTCCTCCCAGTACCATGGTTGATACATCCTGAGGAGGAACCTCTAATTCCTGCGCAATAAAGGTGCGAAATCTTGCTGAATCTAGTACTCCGGCCTGTCCTATGACTTGACGGGGAGGGAGCCCACTGGTTTGCCAGGCTAGATAGGTCATTACATCTAAGGGATTAGTGACCAAGATGAAATGGGCATCGGGAGAGTGGGGCAGAGCCTGTGACATTACGTCTAGAATGATGCCGCCGTTCACCTTGAGTAGATCATCCCTGGACATGCCTGGCTTGCGTGGGAGCCCAGCGGTAATCACAATTACCTGTGAGTTGGCTGTATCTGGGTAGTCGTTGGTTCCAGTAATACTATAGCTATACCCTTCTAGGGGGCGTGCCTCAGCCATGTCGAGGGCTAATCCCTGGGGGCGACCTTCGACGATATCTAGTAGAACCACATGGCCTAAGTTTTGGGCCAGTAAACACCGGGCAAGGCTGGCACCTACATTGCCTGCGCCAATGACAGTGATTTTGGGGATTGCGATCGCAGCTTTATTAACAACTGCTTTCCGAGGATATGGAATAGCGACTACCATAGGAACTCCCAATAGACAGCTTGAGGGCACCTCAGCTAATCAATGGCCCAGCTACCCAACGATGCGGTCCACGTAATCAACGGATGTGAACCACACTTCCATTGTGTCCGGGGCTACTTGTACTTGGGAGTATCCCATCAGGATTCTTAATACGTTGTCAGTCTTACTTAAACGCTTCCAACTGCTCTACCTGGAGCCAAATATTGGGGGTGGGTACTCGGCCAAATTTCACCAGGGCGTAGTCATCGCGAATTTCTAAAATTTCACCTTGGGTTTCAAAAATATAGGGCGGAAACCGATTATCGCTAGCAGTGGCTTCTACGCTGTTCTCTAATTTCTCGCGCACGACACGCACAAAAGTACCCTTTTTAATCGCCATTACTTAGAAAAATAACTGGTCAATATATTATCGCTCCTGTGGGGGCAGTGGGGAATGGGCAATAGGCGGTGGAGAAAATAAATAGAATTCTATTTTTGGCAGGTGGGGCAGTAGTGGGCAGAGCGTCCTGCGAGTTTGATGCGTGTGATGGGCGTTGCGCAGACACGACAGGGTTCGTTTTCGCGGTCGTATACCCAGGCGACACCGCCGTAGTTGCCATTGATGCCGTGGATATCGCGAAAGTCACTAAAGGTGGTGCCACCAGCTTCAATACTATCGATAAGAACTTTACGAATGGATGTGTGTAAGCGTTTGAGGCGAGTGGGGGAAATGCGATCGCATCTCACCTTGGGGCGAATGCCACTTAAAAACAACGCCTCATCCGCATAGATATTACCGATGCCTGCCACCATGGCCTGGTCAAGCAATGCATTTTTAACAGGTTTCTGTCTACGTCCAAACCAGGCTTGCATATAGCCTACAGAAAACTCATCGGCAAAAGGTTCTGGGCCTAACCGTTGTAACCCTGTCATGATTTGATCGGGCTGTATGTTGGGAGGTATCCACCAAAGACGACCAAAGGTGCGTTGGTCAACGTAACGCAGTTCTCGTTCATTCTCAAAAAAGAGGCGAACACGGCAGTGGGAAGACACCGGCATTGATTGTTCTACCCATAGAAGTTGGCCCGTCATGCGTAAATGACATCCTAACCAACCAGCCGGTTGTTGCTGGCGAGTTAAAACTGCCAATAAATACTTGCCGCGACGTTGCCATGCCGTAATTTCAGCCCCCAGGACAGATGGTAGAAACTCTTCAATAGAAACGGGGTGAGCAATGCTGCGGTCTAACAGCACATCGCCACCCCGAATAGGTTGATATAGAGTAACTCGACTGAGCCCTCGTCGGACAGTTTCTACCTCAGGAAGTTCTGGCAAGGATAACTAGACAAATAACTCTGCTAATTTTACCAAGCCATCTACAGTTGCTTGAGCTACTTAACTTCCTTCAGCTCAAATTCGCCAAAGTTGTTGGTATTAACTCCGGCATAGTTAATTTTGTCAAAACGAACAACAACTGGATACTTGATGCCACTTTTATCAACGGAAGCAACCGTACCAATATCTTGAAACCAATAAGACTCCTTACGCAGGATACGTACTTTAGATCCACGCTTAACCATGAATAGTCCTCTCTTGTTCAAAGACGAGTAATGAATGCGAGCAGCAAGCTACCTGTTCACCAGGGTACTACTCCTCTGAACCGAACTCACAGTCTTGCCATTTAAGAATTGTTGCATATCGAAGATTTTAGAAATAATTCTTTAGAAAAAGCCGAATAAAAAATAAACTACACCCTACACAACGAAATCAGAGCGGATACAGAAAAACCCCTAACCTTTACAGCTAGAGGGTTTTAAAAATAAGAAAATTAGATGTAGCCTTGAATGATTTGGAATGAACTAGATGCCAGCAGGACTCGGTAGAGTTGGCAAAGCACCAATTGTTGACACTGTTTCTGCGGCAGGTTCTTCTTCCACAGGGGCTTCTTCAGTTGATGTCACGAAACGCTCTACTTCGATGCCGTTTTCCACCAGGATTACACGGGGTTCAGCTGAACCTGTATCAATGCGTTTGACAACAACACTGCCTCCAGCAATTCTTTCGCCTTGTCTGACATAGCGCTCAATTTCATTAGGAGCTTTAACAATGGCGTAAGGAGACCCTCCGATTTGGATAACCCCTGATACTCGAACAGCTCTAGCTGTCGTTGGCTGTGGAATTTCGGGCAATGCCGCTATCTCAGCACGACCTGATTCAACTCGGCGTTGTTCCGCGAGGTCTGGGCGCTGCTGAGGGTTATTACTGCCAGGCCCTACTGTTCCAGGTCCTGCTGCAACTGTGCGACCAGTCTCAGTCCCAGCATTAGTCGCCGTCGTACCATCGTCTTCAGGCAAAATCGGCTCAGGAGGGATGAGGGGAATTGTTAGTTCTGCGAAGGGATCATTACGAGTGCGTTCCACTCCAATTGCTCGTTCGTTTGGATCAGTAGACTGAATCAGGTCACGAGCAACGATGGTGGGAGAATTTTCTGAGACCGCAACTACATTACCGGAATCCTCTCCCCCTGGAATATCAGGAAGCTCACCTTCTGACGTTTCTACTGGTTGAGTTGTTTGTTCCGTTGGGGTAGCTGGATCCTCAGCAACATCATCGCTGTTGCGATTAAAGAATCCACAACCGCTCAGGGAAATTGCCCCAGTTGTTATTAGCAATACCAAGAGCAGACGATGCATCTTTTCAATCCTCCAAGGACTTGTGTTCGCAAAGTATAAAGCAAGATATGCTGAATGCATAGAGCTTAGGCGAAATCTTTTTCCTCACCTTCGGCGGGAGCCATTAAATCGCGCAGTCGCTTAAGTCCGCTTTTAACTCGACGTGAAACCGTAACAGCACTAATACCTAGGCGTTCGGCTGTTTCCTTTTGAGTCAGGTCGTGTAGAAATACAAATTCTAAGACTTCTTGAGTTCTACGCTCTAGCTGAGCCAGTCCCTGTTGGAGGCGAATACGATCTTCTTGAGCCAGCTGAAAGCTGCGGTACTTTGGATCGGGTAATAAATCACTGAGTGAAGCAGAGCCACTGCCTTCATCTTGAATAGGGGCGTCTAGACTTAGCAGTGAACGATTCCGACTGGCTAATTTAACGTCTTGCCATTCCTGAACACTGATTTTCAGGTGATCGGCGATTTCCTGATCCGTGGGCTTACGGTCTAGCTTTTCTTGGAGTTGTCGAATAACTCGAGCTGATTGATGTTGTAATGACTGCCAACGTCTTGGGATGCGAACGATGGCGCTGCGATCTCGTAAATAGTGCTGAATTTCGCCACGAATGTAGGGAATAGCGAAAGAGCTGAAGGCATAGCCTTTAGACATGTCAAAACGCTCAATGGCCCTAATTAGTCCTAAGCTGCCGACCTGCATCAGGTCATCAAAGGTTTCGTTGGAGTGGTAAAGCCAATGGTGGGCTTCGCGACGCACCAGACCAAGATTCATTTTGACCAACTTGTTACGCAGCTCAGGTGAATCATTCTTTTGATAATCATTCAGCAGCTCTAAAGTCTCGCTTTTGAGTGCTTTGTTGAGTTTGGACGACATGGGAAACCCCTTTGACATGTACATGCTCAACTCTATGCCCACTGGGATAGATGCAATATTGAGCTACGAAAGACAGAAACTTAATTGAAAAACTAGAACTTAAACCATGGGTTCAATGTGGTGACTTCATAGTGAAGATCAAGGTTCAAGATCACAGTGATTCAAATCACAGCTTCAAACTGTCAAAGCCAGCCTAATTTCTGGCAGCCTGCTCAAACAAGGACGTATACACGGAAATTTAGGGTGACGGACATGCGTATGTTTAACGTCAAAGCCGTAATCTTTACGAGGCCTTCATGTATTGTGTCTGTCCTTAAAGCAAAAAAGAGAAGATAGTTCCGGAGAACTACCTTCCCTCTTCAAAATTACCTTAGTGAAAATGCCTACTGGAGTAGAGCCACCCCCACTGGGTTCTTAGCTATTAAGCGTCAAGTAGCTTCTACACGACCATAGAACAAGCCTTGTACGCGAACGTCTGACGGCTCTGCAGTTCCCATGTCAGTGTCAGAAGGTTGCTCACATTCGAACGTACCAGCAATTTCGCCAGTCACACTATCAACTTTCTCAACTTGTAGAGACATGGTGCCTTGCCCAACTTTGAAGGCTTTCATATTCTCTTTGATCAGTTCTTCTGTATCACCACCAGCTGGCAAGGCTACTGCTGTGTCGTAACCTGTGGTCAAACCACGACCTTTTGGATCTAAGAAGTTAGATGTGCGGTAGGAAGGGACACGGTAGTCACCAATAAAGTCAGTGGATGACGTAATGGCGTTTAGTCCAGCCTGTGATTGTGCCACTAGACCCTTAATAGTGAATAGAAAAGGCACTTCCTCACCACCTGGAAGTAGAACAGTCACAGCCTGAAAATCTATGCCGTCTATCTCAGTGAAAAGCAGACTGCCGTCAGGATTAAGTTCTAAAGAACCACGCACCTGGTCCAAACTAGAGGTGTAACGAGTCAAAGACTTACCAGAAATAAACTCAGCTTCCCGACGCTTGTTAGCAGGCTCTTCCTTCACAAAATAACTAGTCGGCTCTAAGCATAGACCCGCAATCTGATAAGACTTGCCACTGTCAATAGCAATCTCCCCGCGACGAACGCTAGAAATTTGAGGACAGCTGTTGGCTAAACCTGTATTTCTGATCTGATCGTAAGTTAGGGGAGTGTTGCTGTCAGCACTAGGAGCATCGCTACATGCTGTTAGTACACCCATGCAGAGTGCTAGAAATGCAACGATTAGGGCACGATACCTCATGGTAAACCTCAAACAAAAAAGATTTATGTAAGAAAATTTGTCAGTGGTTATAGAACCGACTAAGGTTTTATGACGTTGCCTATGCCTGAAGTCTTCCTTTTAAATAGAAAACCATTCATCAAGGCTTACCGAAGTCGCCCTCAGAATAGCCAACTAACCTTTCCGAAAGTATTTTACACGGACGAGTCCCCGGTGAGTTCTGAAAATTGCTAAATCTGGTGCATTGGTTAACATTGGAAGGCTGGTGATGGACCAGATGACTGGAAGAATTTGGGCTACACTATCTGCACCTTCCGGTTTCGGTGATATCAACGAAAGGCATTGTATCTAGATGGAATTGTACTCTTCTGATAACTCTAAAGCGCAAGCTGCTGATATTGATGAAATTCGACTAGCTGTCAAATTAGCAGCTCAAAAGAGGGAAAAAGATTGTGCGGCTCTCTTAGGGATTTTAAGACAATTGGAAGAGCTGCATCGTGATATCCGTGAAACGCTCTTTCAAGACTCATTGCCAACTAATCGACAACATTTGTATCATCTACTGCGAGATATTGAGCTCAATGGTGGGTGGCCCTATATTCAACGAATAAAACTCACGCAATTACTCGCAACGTTAGAGGATGAATCCACATTAGAGGCATCTGAAGATTAACTACAGAGAAACATAAACATATATAAAATCAACATTTACCAAAGAGTGATATAATCCCTCAGTTTTTAATGGTTGAATGTCTATTTCGCAGCAGCTCAAGGAGCTGATGACACAACTCAGTAGATTTTTGCAGTAGCTCTTTTTAGTTGTTCATCGTAATTGTTCATAGCTATGGTATGTCTTAGGCATTTGAGCAAGAGCCAACGTTTGTGGTGCGGTTTGTTGGTCTTGCTGGGGGGAGTTATGGTGCATCGCCCGATGCCTGGCTTCGCGCAAGCTGGTGACCTCAACCAATATTGTCAGCTATCTCAAGCTGAGGTTGATGCTAAGGAAGCTGTGAGACAACAAGCGGCCAATGGAGATGCCGTTGCGATCGCACAGTATCGCGATCTGCTCAAACGTCATTCAGATATGTTGCAAACCTGTCGGCAGCGTCAATGGCCTCGCCAGCAGGCGACCTGGATTCGTTTATACCCCTGTGATTTAAGACCCGGAGTGCTGGATGCTCTAATGGATCGAGTCATTAATTTGGGCTATACCGAGATCTATGTCGAGGTGTTTTACAACGGTCAGGTGCTGCTTCCTAAGCGGGATAATCGTACTGCCTGGCCCAGTGTTGTGCAACAGCGCGGCTATGAAAACCGTGATTTGTTAGCAGATGCGATCGCAGCAGGTCGTAAGCGAGGTCTCAAAGTACATGCCTGGATGTTCACCATGAATTTTGGTTATTCCTATGGCCAACGTCGAGATCGTCAGCAGGTACTGGCCCGTAATGGTAACGGTGAAACGACCTCAGCATTTGCCAGTCGCGGCGGTAGTAATAATCCAGAAGAAATCTTTATCGACCCCTATAACTACCAAGCCCAGAACGACTATTTGCGCATGTTGCAGGAAATATTGCAACGCAGGCCAGATGGCGTACTTTTTGACTACATTCGATATCCCCGAGGCCTTGGCAGTTACTCTGTTGCAGGTCAAGTTAGTGATCTCTGGATTTATGGCACTGCGGCCCAAAATTCCCTACTTCAGAGAGCCGTAAATAATAAAGGTAGAGAACTGATTCGACAGTTTCTCACCCGAGGATACTTAACAGAGGGCGATTTAGAACGAGTTGATAGGCAATTTCCCAATGAAGCTGAACCGCTGTGGCAAAGCCGACGACAAGCCAACAGCACGAGCGATGTGCCAGCTTCAGTCCGTCGCCCTGCTCTACAGTTAGAGCTGTGGCGTTTAAGTGTTGCCCATGCTGTGCAGGGAGTCATTGACTTTCTCACCACAGTTAGCCAACCCGTAAGACAACAAAATATTCCAACAGGTGTGGTCTTTTTCCCCACAGCCAATCAGCCTGTAGGCACTCAAGGGTATGACTCCCGCTTGCAACACTGGAATCGTTTTCCCACATCCATGAGCTGGCATCCAATGGCCTACAGTATCTGCGGTAACACCCGCTGCATTGTGCAAGAGGTGCAAATGGTACTACGGCAGAACAGTGCTAATAATGTGCGTCCTGCATTGGCAGGCGTATGGGGTAAATCAATTAATAACAGACCCTCCTTAGAAGCTCAGATGTCAGCGCTTCAGCAAGCAACCCCAAATATTAATTCAGTGAGCCATTTTGCCTATTCTTGGCAAGACCCAGAATTTGACCGAGTCAGAAAGTTTTGTGAATTGCCGTAGCTCAAATGCCTTCTTTAAAGAAGAAGCTGCGATAGCATTTCGTGAAAGTTATTGTTAAGTTTCGTTCTCTTTAAGGACGGTATATCGTCCAAAGATTGGCAAACAAAAAGTAAATAAAGGCCAAACGTGATAACTAGAGCATGCCATAAACGCTGTCTCATGATAGTTACCCTCACACATCATGGCTACTTAGCTTATGGGGGTCTCCCCAGCTCTGCGACTGGTCATGTTACGTAAATGAAAGTGTCACATCACAGAGTTGTTTACAGATGTGAATTTAGACCTTTCCTAAAGAATCTACTACCCAATCCGAATTCATTAAGCCCGATTAAAAATGGACAATCCTGTAGGGGTACTCCCTTGTGGATGTCCCTCGGTACCGGGCGTTATCAGTCAGGATTTTGTATAACACCTTTATAAAAAGCCCCCGTAGACCTAAAGAGTCTAAAGGGGCTTTTTATAGATTAATTAATAATTAAGGTTGTGTTGGGCTGATAATAATGCCTTGCTCAGAAATGCATTAATCGTTTACTCAACACCCTCAATACGGTTCTCTACTTCTTCATAGAGCTCCTGTAAACGTTCGATGTTGTTGTCGCTAGTTTCCCAATAGCCTCGACCATTGACTTCCAACAGTGTTGTTACCATGCGACGGAATGAGTTGGGATTCAAATCCATGAGTCGCTTACACATCTCCTCATCCTGGATAAATGTGGTGTTGGCATCTTCATAAACCCAGTTATCCACAGCATCAGCAGTCGCTGACCATCCCATGGTGTTCACCAAGCGGTTAGATAACTCACGCACACCTTCGTAGCCGTTGGCTAGCATGCCCTCGTACCACTTCGGATTTAGCAGTTTAGTCCGAGAGTCTAAACGAACAGTTTCCGAAAGGGTTCTGACTTGAGCATTTGCTGTAGTCGTATCTGCCACAAAGGAAGCAGGCTTTGTCCCGTCACCCCGTAGCTGACCAATCACCTTAGTGGGGTCAGAATCAAAGTAGTGGGAAACGTCAGTTAGAGAAATTTCCGAAGAATCTAGATTCTGGAAAGTAACATCAGCTGTTTTTAGGGACGCCTCAAACAAATCACGGGACTGGTCCATCACACCCGGATTGTCTGAGTTAAAAGCAAAGGACTTACGCTTGAGGTACATTTCCTGAAGCTCAGACTCCTCCTCCCAGCTACTGTTCTCAACCGCCAGGTTAACGTTAGCAGCATAGGAACCAGAAGCATTTGAGAAGATGCGAGTCGCTGCTTCTCGTACTGATAGCCCCATTTCCTCAGCCTGCTTCAAAGCATGCTTGCGAACGAAGTTCATTTCCAGAGGCTCATCGGCTTCAGCAGCCATTTTCACAGCCCGATCTAGCAGAGCCATCTGGTTGACGAACAAGTCGCGGAATACGCCAGAACAGTTAATCACCACGTCAATCCGGGGACGACCGAGCTCTTCTAGAGGAACAATCTCCAGCTTATTCACGCGGCCTAGGGCATCAGGTACTGGCTTAACCCCAACGAACCAAAGCATCTGAGCTAGGGACTCACCGTAGGTCTTAATGTTGTCAGTTCCCCAAAGAACAGAAGCAATTGTCTCAGGATACTGACCGCCATTGTCCTGGCGCTGACGCTCTAGGAGGCGATCAACCACCACCTTGGCAGACTGAACAGCTGCGGTGGTAGGAATGGACTGAGGGTCCAGGGCGTGGATGTTTTTGCCGGTAGGCAATACATCTGGGTTACGAATGGGGTCACCACCAGGTCCAGGTAGGATGTAATCTCCATCTAATGCTCTGAGTAAAGAAGACAGCTCGTTATCGGCAACAACCTGCTTCAGACAGAACTGTAGATACTCAAACAAAGGCTTAAGAGCTTCCTCGTCTACATTTTTGTAGCCAAGATTGTGAAGCGCTTCCACCCAAGGATCTTGGCGCTTGCCAAAGTTAAAGAACTTCAGCATGGTCTTCAGGGATACTCGACCCTCAGCGTCCAATTGTTCATTAACAATGGCACCAACAGCGGCACGGGTCGCTTCATTGATTTCGTACAGTAGCTGTACATCATCTAAGACGCCCAGATCGCTGTTGTTGTAGATTTCATCGATATCTCGCTCAAGACTCTCCGCAATGATGCGCTGAAGACTCTTGAACCCTTCCTCCTCACGGTCGAGACCTGCAATATTTACCAGGGTGGCTACGGCTTCCTCTGCTGTAGGGGGCTTTCCGATGACATGGAGACCACAAGGTAGCAGTCGAGATTCGATTTCCATCAGCTTGATGTAAATCTTGCCCACCAGGGTGTCGCGGTCGTCTTTACTAATTTGGCTAGCGTCTTCTACATCAGGAAGGACAACATCGCGATCTAAATTGACTTGGCGTGCCTTCTCAATGATGGCATTGACAATAGAAATCGCTCGACCGCCTTCTTTAAGCCCCTGGTACGAACCAATCAGCTCGCTTAGCTCCTTCAGTCCCTTGTACAAACCTGCATTCTCAGCAGGCGGTGTCAGGTAGCTGATGGTTTCTGCATAGCCACGCCGCTTAGCAATGGTGGCCTCAGAGGGATTGTTGGCAGCGTAGTAGTAGAGGTTTGGAGTACTGCCGATGAGGTTGTCGGGGTAGCACTGCCCTGACATACCCATTTGCTTGCCAGGCATAAACTCCAGGGAGCCATGGGTACCAAAATGCAGAACTGCATCTGCCTTCCAAATCTTTTCGATAAAGGTGTAGTAAGCGGCAAAGCCATGGTGGGGGCTAGCGGACCGTGAGAACAGCAACCGCATGGGGTCACCTTCGTAACCAAAGGTGGGTTGTACACCGATAAACAAGTTTCCGAAGGTCTTACCGTATACCAACAGATTCTGGCCGTCAGTATTGAGGGTGCCTGGCGGTGGTCCCCAGTTCTCTTCTAAGCGCTCTGAGTAAGGAGTCAGTTTTTCGTACTCAGCCACTGACATGCGGTAAGCAACATTGAGTTCAGGGCTATTGTATTGAGCCTGGGCATCATTGATAACTTCCAGCATCAAAGCTTCTGCCGACTCAGGCATGCCTTCGATGGTGTAGCCCTGCTCTTTCATTTCGACCATGGCTTCATAGATGGAGCCAAAGACGTTTAGATAGGCAGCAGTACCGACGTTACCCTTGTCGGGGGGGAAACTAAAGACGGTAATGGCTAGCTTTTTATTGGCACGTTTGACACGACGTAGGTTGGCCCATTTCAGAGCACGCTGGGAAATAATTTCTACCCGATCTTGCAGAGTAATAGCACGACCGGTCATGCCATCACGGCCAGAAACCACAATCGGATCAATGGCACCATCTAACTCAGGAATCGCCATCTGTAGAGCTACCTGAATGGGGTGTAGACCTAGATCGCTACCTTCCCACTCTTCAGTGGTTTGAAAGACTAGGGGAAGAGCCACCATATAGGGGCGATTCAGCTTCTGGAGTGACTCAATCGCCTTGGGATGATCTTGACGAGCAGGACCACCTACCAGGGCAAAACCAGTTAGAGAAATAACGGAATCAACCAGGGGCTCTTGAGTAACAGGCTCGTAGAAGAACTGCTCCACAGGTTTAGAGAAGTCCAGTCCGCCAGCAAAGACGGGGATCACTCGAGCGCCTAGGTACTCCAGCTCCTGCACCATGGATACATAGTGTGCTTCATCACCGGTAACTAGGTGGGTGCGCTGTAGAACAATACCAACGCAGGGAGCTTGGTCCCGTTTATGGGACGCAGGTAAATCCTGGCGGAAGCTATACCAGTTAAGGTATTCCTTGACATCTTCATACATGCAAGGAGCAAGGGGGTGCCAGATGCCGGTATCGGGATAAGTGACAGGCTCGTTGTACTCCATATTTTGAGGAGCACCTTCGATTTGCTTATCGCCGAACATGTAGCGATCGGCCAACATGAGCATGAAGTTCTCCAGGTTCTCAGGAGAACCGCCCAGCCAGTACTGGAAGCTGAGCATGAAGTTACGGGCATCTTGAGCTTTGTCTACGGGGAGATACTTGAGCACCTTGGGCAGAGTGCGCAAAAGCTTGAGCATGGCATCTTCAAAGCTGCCACCCTGCTTTTGTCGACGCTTTTTCATGAATTCGCCAATGGCACTCTTGGACTGACCCAACTGAGCCATGGAGAAGCTGCCCATTTTGTTGAGGCGCATCACCTGGGGCATGGATGGGAAAACCACGGCCACGTCAAGATTGTCACGGTGAGGCTTAACAGCAGCGGCAACTTTCTCGGCCAGTTCCTCAATAAAGATTAGGGAAGCAACAAAGACGTTGGCTTCAGAAACATCCTTCTTAAATGCTTCGTAATTGTTACTATCGCGAAGTTCCTCAATTAGATAACCGCTAACTTCTACTGCTATGTGGGGATTATTAGCGTTGATGGATTTAACAGCTGCTGACAGAGCGCTTTGATACTGTGGCTCTAAGACGACGTAGACCACTTTCATCAAGGACCGTTCGCCAAGGTTCTCGGGTGAGATATGTCTCACAGTGGGCTTGACGTTGGTGAACATGCAGTTTACTCCTTCCTCTGTGTGTGCTCGCTTGCAATGGGGGGTGATGACTGCCGCCTAGCATTTGAAACCCAGGAAAACCTAGGGCATTGCTACCGGTTGGACTGATTAGGAAATCGCAATTGACCCAGTAATCACAAAAACGTTTGAAACACGCTTTACAAAAGTGCATTGATTACTGTATTGAGAAACATTCCATAACATCTGAATAGGTTTTTAAACCTATTGTGTTTGTATCAGAAAATCCCTGCTGACTAGGGATACAGCCATAGATGCGATACAAAATGACATATTGACTCTCACTTTATGTAACGAATTCGTTACATAAAGTGAGAGTGTTACTAATTCTTATACTTCAAATAAAGCAAAAAGATAATGATTGACAAAAGTCATATTTTGTATGTTTTGGCTATTCTTTTGGATTTATCTCGTTTTCTTGGGCTCACGTTTTTACTGCAGCAATCTTCCATAAGATTTGATGTGTAAGAGATGTTCGCCGTTTGTTTTTTGGGGTTGACTATGCGGATTTTGGTGATGGGTGGGACGCGATTTATTGGGGTGTATCTGACCCGATTGCTATTGGCGGCAGGTCATAGGGTGACGTTGCTGAATCGCGGAAATCGTCCTGCACCTGATGGTGTGGAGGTGGTGAGGTGCGATCGCAAATCCCCCGAAGATCTCAAAGCCGCCCTCGCTGGCAAAACCTTTGATGCCATTTACGACAACAATGGTCGTGAGCTTGGCGATACCCAGCCCCTAGTCGAGTTATTTGGTGGAACAGTACAGCAGTTTATCTATGTCAGCTCAGCCGGTGTGTATCTCAAAAGCGAGCAGATGCCCCATGTCGAAGGCGACCCTGTGGACCCTAACAGTCGGCACAAAGGTAAACACCACACCGAAGACTATTTAATCGAGCAGGGAGTCCCCTTTACCGCTATTCGCCCTGTCTACATCTATGGTCCTCAGAACTATAATCCTCTAGAAAAATGGTTCTTTGACCGCATTAGTCATGACAGACCACTGCCCATTCCCGGCAATGGCAAAGCCATTACTCAGCTAGGACATTGTGAAGACTTAGCCCAAGCCATGGTTTCTGTGCTCGGTAATCCCAAAGCGATTGGGCAGGTCTACAATATCTCAGGTGAGCGCTACGTTACCTTTGATGGTCTTGCCCATGCCTGTGCTGAGGCCATGGGTAAACCTGTGCCAGATATTCGCCACTACGAGCCAAATCAGTTTGACTTTGGTAAGCGCAAAGCATTTCCCATGAGAGTTCAGCATTTCTTTACGTCCATTGGTAAAGCTCAAAGCGATCTAGGTTGGACGCCAAAATATAGCCTGGTCCATGGCCTTAAGGATTCCTATCAAAATGATTACTGCCGGTCAGAGCAGGCTGTGGACTTTGAATTAGACGATCAGATTTTGACATCTGTCTAGTTTTAGGCTGCCAACCCGCCCCATAACCGAAATCCAGGTTCGGTAACCCCCCCTTCAGAGAATTGCTCTGGATTAGCACTATAGTAATGAGCTTTTAAGAAACCAATTTTGAGGTTCACATTAAAAGCGGTGCTATTGCTGATTAGCTGGATGTGCCGATCCGAAGTTAATTCTGTCGGTCAGGGTTTCCCAAATTAAATCCTTCCGAGGATCAGCAATGCCGAAGATATGATTCGCCGGAGCAATTGATATGGGAAAAGTAGTTGGAATTGACTTAGGAACCACAAACTCTGTGGTTGCTGTAATGGAAGGGGGTAAGCCCACTGTCATCGCAAACGCAGAAGGCTTTCGTACTACGCCCTCTGTGGTGGCCTATGCCAAGAGTGGCGATCGCTTGGTGGGTCAGATCGCTAAGCGCCAGGCCGTTATGAACCCCATGAATACGTTTTACTCTGTAAAGCGTTTCATTGGTCGTCGCAACGATGAGGTTAGCAACGAATCCTCAGAAGTGCCCTACAACGTTCTTAACGTAAACGGCAACGTCAAGATTGAGTGCACTAACGCTGACAAGCAATTTGCACCTGAAGAAATTTCTGCCCAGGTACTACGTAAACTAGCGGACGATGCTAGTAAATACCTTGGCGACCAAGTTACCCAAGCGGTAATTACTGTTCCGGCTTACTTTAACGACTCCCAGCGTCAGGCAACCAAAGACGCGGGGCGGATCGCGGGTCTTGAGGTACTGCGAATTATTAACGAGCCTACAGCCGCTGCACTGGCTTACGGTCTTGATAAGAAGAGCAACGAAACCATTCTTGTCTTTGACTTGGGTGGTGGTACCTTCGACGTGTCCATTCTGGAAGTAGGTGACGGTGTCTTCGAAGTACTGTCTACTTCTGGTGACACCCACCTAGGGGGTGATGACTTTGATAAAAAGATCGTCGATCACCTAGCTGAGCAGTTTATGTCTCAAGAGGGCATTGATCTGCGTAAGGATAAGCAGGCTCTACAGCGTCTAACTGAGGCGGCTGAGAAAGCCAAGATTGAGCTTTCCAGCGTTACCCAGGCAGAAATCAACCTGCCCTTTATTACTGCAACTCAGGATGGCCCTAAGCATTTGGACTTGACCCTAACTCGGGCGAAGTTTGAGGAGCTAGCCTCTGACCTGATTGACCGCTGCGGTGTGCCCGTAGAGAACGCGATTCGTGATGCCAAGCTAGCCAAGGGCGACATCAACGAAATCGTACTGGTGGGTGGTTCCACCCGTATTCCTGCGGTTCAGGAACTGGTTACTAAGATTCTGGGTAAAGAGCCTAACCAGAGCGTTAACCCTGACGAAGTTGTTTCGATTGGTGCAGCGATTCAGGGGGGTGTACTGGCTGGTGAAGTTAAGGACATCCTGCTGCTGGATGTTACCCCCCTATCCTTGGGTGTGGAAACTCTGGGTGGCGTTATGACCAAACTCATCCCCAGAAACACCACAATTCCTACCAAGAAGTCTGAGGTGTTCTCCACAGCGGTAGATGGGCAGACCAATGTTGAAATCCACGTTCTCCAAGGTGAGCGTGAGATGGCCAATGATAACAAGGACCTGGGTGTGTTCCGTCTAGACGGAATTCCTCCTGCTCCCCGTGGTGTACCTCAGATTGAGGTGACGTTTGATATCGACGCTAACGGTATCTTGAATGTGACTGCCAAGGATAAGGGCACTGGTAAGGAGCAGTCCATTAGCATCACTGGTGCGTCCACCCTATCTGATGACGAAGTGGATCGGATGGTGCGGGATGCAGAGGCAAACTCCACTGCTGATAAAGAGCGCCGTGAGAAGATCGATGTGAGGAACCAGGCCGATTCTCTAGTTTACCAAGCTGAGAAGCAGATGGGTGAACTGGGCGATAAGATTTCTGAGGATGATAAGTCCAAGGTGGAAACTGAGATTGCTGGCCTGAAGGATGCGATCGCATCTGATGATGCCGCTAAGATCAAGGCTGGCACTGAGTCCTTACAGCAGGCCTTGTTTGCACTCAGCAGCAATATGTACGGTGGTGCTGACGCAGCGGCTGCGGCAGCTGACCCAGGTGCTGCTGGCGGCGATGCTCCCAGCGGTGGTGGTGACGATGATGTCATCGATGCTGAATTCTCAGAAGAAAGTGACAAGTAAATCCTGTGATGAACCACGGCAGTTGACCTGACTTGGGACAGCTGCCGTGGCATAGCCGACAAACTTGCTCCGGCTAGCAAGGGGGTGGATGGTTTTTACCATTCACCTTTTTTTGTAACTATTGATACCTGAACTCTCAGCCCACTCTCCGTGAGTAAATTGACACATCCAATAATTAACAACGAATCCAATAGGTTACTGTCCTTGCTGAATGTGGATTCTAACGCCTGTTTTGTCTATTTTTCTCACACCTCAATGCAGCCACTAGCTAGTTCTTAGCTGGTGGCTTTTCTCTCATTAAGATTGTGTCGGCCTATGCCGAGGTTTAGCCAAGATATTGGGTTATTTAAGGCCAATTAACGAAACGATGCTTTGGCCAGTGAAATACTCGATGGCAATCAAAATTAAGAAACCCACCATGGCAGCTCGTCCATTGAGCTGCTCAGCATATTCGTTAAACCCTTTTTTGGGGCGTTCCAGCTTAGGACTCATGGAAGGCTTAATATCAGTCACGGTGTTAGGCGCTACGTCATACCTACTTATTCTCACTATCAAAGGGAGAGTTAGTCAATGAATTTTCCTGGGTAATATCGTTCTGTCTGATTGGTGACCCTACCTTGTTTGTGGGAGAGCTAAGCTAAGATCAGCGGCCAATTCTAGGACTATGACTCTGGCATTGGGCGCATTCAAACCCTTTCAGCTTGGAGGTGCCTGTGCAGATTGGAGTGCCTAAAGAAGTTAAAAACCTGGAGTTTCGAGTCGGCTTGAGTCCTGGCAGTGTCAGAGTGCTCACAGAACATGAACATCAAGTTATCGTCGAAGCTGATGCTGGAGTAGGAGCGGGATTTAGTAATACTGACTACGAGCAGGCAGGAGCCACCCTGGGTACAGCATCTGAGGCTTGGCAGCAGGCCATGGTGGTGAAGGTAAAGGAACCATTGCCCAAGGAATATGACTATTTACAAAAGGAACAGTTGCTCTTTACCTACTTACATTTGGCTGCTAGTCACGAACTGACGGAAGCATTAATACACAGTGGTGCGACAGCTATTGCCTATGAAACCGTCGAGAAAAATCATCAGCGTCCATTACTGACCCCGATGAGCATTATTGCGGGGCGATTATCAGTGCAGTTTGGAGCCAGATTTTTAGAAAAGCAGCAGGGCGGGCGTGGCGTATTGCTAGGCGGTATTCCAGGCGTGCGTCCAGGCCATGTGGTGGTGCTGGGAGGTGGTGTTGTGGGTACTGAAGCCACCAAAATGGCCTTGGGTCTTGGGGCTCAAGTGACGTTGATTGATATCAATCTAGATCGGCTCAATCAGTTAGAAGAGTTGTTTGGTTCGCGGGTGCAGTTGCTCTATAGCAACTCCGCCAATATTGAAATGGCTGTCTCCCAGGCTGATTTACTGATTGGTGCAGTTTTGGTGCCTGGCCGACGATCGCCCACACTCGTGTCGCGTACGCTGGTGGAGCAGATGCCTGAAGGGGCAGTGATTGTAGATGTAGCAGTTGATCAGGGGGGCTGTATTGAAACAGTACGACCCACATCCCATAGTGAGCCGGTGTATGTGGAGTCGGAAGTGTTGCATTACGGTGTGCCTAATATGCCAGGTGCTGTTCCCCGTACGGCAACGGAAGCATTGAATAATAGTACTCTCCCTTACGTGTTAACTCTGGCCAATATGGGGTTGGATGCGTTGGAAAAAGATGCGGCTCTGGCGGAAGGTCTGAATGTGGTAAATCACCAGCTAGTGCATCCAGCTGTGAAGGCGACGTTTCCAGATTTGTCTTAGTTCTGCAGGTTTAACATGGCTTGGCGAGTTTGCATTTGTAGCCAGCCTACTTGTTCGTGTTTATCGAGGCGGGCTACTGGGTTAAGGGATATGGCTTTGCCAATTCTGATATCGGCGGCTCGATAACGGACGATGGACTGAACATGGGTGAGGTCGTAGTGCTTTTCTAGATGGGGGCG
Organism: Leptothoe sp. LEGE 181152; assembly: GCF_032906605.1. Lineage (NCBI taxonomy): Bacteria > Bacillati > Cyanobacteriota > Cyanophyceae > Nodosilineales > Cymatolegaceae > Leptothoe > Leptothoe sp. LEGE 181152. The sequence continues at coordinate 89,135 of NZ_JASATU010000004.1, read as the reverse complement.
TATAACGGGTGGGATGGTAATCGGTTCTAATTTCTCGGCTGTGGGTACAATCATCGTCGGTATGACCGGCACCTGGGCTACATAGGCCAGATGGGCGAAGCCTGATTGTAGCTGAGCCAGTGGGGCATCAAAGTCATTGGCAAAGATATAGTCTTCGCCTTCTGGAAAAATGCCGAGTAGTTTTCCCTGTCGTAAACGATGTAGCGCTTGCTTAATGGATGACGGTGTTGGGTAGCCTTCGGTTTTGACGGGGACCATGCCGGTTAGAGAGAGCACCTGGCTGGTAACGGGGATGTTTGTCATGTAATCGGCCACCATCCAGGCAATGTAGCGGGGTAGGGCGAAGGTAATGAGTAGGCCGTCGGTATCAGAGCGATGGTTGCAGACAATGATGGCCGCGCCACGCTGAGGAATATGGTTGATGCCGTGGGTTGCGATCGCAACTCCCCTCAATAAAAAAGGACGTAACAACCATCGCAGGCTATGGTAGACCGCTATTTGAACATCCATACCATCATCATTGAGAATAAGAGTGAACCTGACTTCATATAGGCTAACGCCTCCAGGGGGAAACCCCCATCAAAAACAAAAACGTCTATGACCCCTGATGAACTGAACAAGTTAGAGGATAATTTACGGTCTTCTGCGCTGAATATACGTATCATTGCGTTAAATACGCTAGCCAATAAATCTCCTGATATTGCTATGCCTATATTGCGGCGTTTATCAAAAGAAAGCTCTTTTTTGTTAAGACGTTTGGCAGTAATGGGGTTTGGTAATCATGCTCCAGATGACGCTGCATTGGCTAGTTTGCAGGAGTTAATGACTACAGAAACGGATGCTAATGTGCTGGCGGAGGTGGCTAATTCCCTCTATGAATTTGGGGATATATCCATACCGCTTTTAGCGCAGCTATTTGAGGCCAATGACAACTGGCTTTTGCGGCAGACTGTATTATCAATTTTGCAAGAAAGCAACCATCTTGATGTGTTGCTTGAGGTCTCGCTCAATGCATTAGATGATCCGACTCAAACCGTTAAAGAAACAGCGATTTTGTCTCTGCGGCAGGTGTTGATGTCGCCTCTGCAAGCTGAAGCGTTAGAAGCATTGACTGCGTTAGCCAATAGTCCAATTTGGCGCGATCGTTGGCGGTCGGCGACTGCCCTGACGGGGTGCGATCATCCCCGAGCCAAGCGGCTATTAATGCAATTGCAAAAAGATGAAAATCACTATGTAGTAGCGGCTGCATTAGATGCCTCGGTGGGTAGTGGTCTGTAGGCAACGCCCATAAAAACGCCCCGACAAATTATTCATCAAAATTCCCCATGCCCACACCACGCGAAATTTTAGAGGCCCTATTGCCTAGCCTGAAAATAGCCGCAGGCTATGCTCGAAAAATCCAGGCCAGCATAGCAGTTCATCCCGATAAGTTTGACTCGGAGAACTTTTTTGCAACGGCCCTAACCGATGCAGATCTTTCCATTCAAACCTTTATTGAGGTGACCTTGTTATCACTGTTTCCAGAGATTCGTTTCTATGGTGAAGAGTTTGAGAAAACCTATAACACCAAGTATTTCCGTTCAATTAAGCTAGGCCCTCAGGATGACTATTTAGTCACCCTTGATCCCATCGACGGCACTCGGTTCTATATGGATGGTCATCCGAATTATCAGATTATTCTGACTGTTCTCAATGCTGATGGTTTTGAAGCGGTTATAGCCTTGAGTCCAGCGCTTGATCGGTTTTACTACAGTCTACGGGGGCAGGGCACATTTTACGGCACGCTAGCCGATGACCTTGATAGCTGTCAGCCATTAAAAATAGGCATACCGAAGGATCAGGTTTTGCTGAGTTGGGCGCTGACGCACCTTGCGGATTCTTTACAGGGACAGTTTGAGGCGATTTGCGTTAAGACTGACTATTCCCGAGAGGTGGCGATTCCTAATACGAATGGTTTACTCACGGGCGACCTGACCGGGGCGATTTTAGCGGCAGGTAAGTTTATTGATGGGGGTGCACTGAGCTGGATGGCAAAGGAGATGGGCTATGTGGTGACCGATCATCAGGGCAATGCCTTACCTGAACTAAGTGCTTGTAAGGACTATCAGTGGCCTGGCGTGGTGGTGGGGGCATCGCCGGAGGTGCATGGAAAACTATTGAAGGCATTAGCCAGTTATGGGTAAGCGATTTGTTCTACCAAATCTGCTTCATGGTCAATGTTAAGGCAGGTAGCTCAGGGGCTCCGCTAACAATTGCAGGGTTCTCCATGGTGACGACGGCTTGATCGGGTCGATTAGCCAGACAAAACTCAACAAAACCCTGGTGGGTCATCCCTGGCAGTTGAATGGCGAGGGGGGTGGTGGAAGGCTTGATTTGCAGAGTATTCATGGGACCGTAGCCGTTCGGTATCCATAGGTTAGCGTATGGAAAAATTCTTAGACCATCCAGACATGCAAGATAAACGACTTAATCTCAGATGCTTTGCGTAATCCATCAAGTTTTCTTTGGGTATGGTAGAAGCACATTGCAGAGCTTGATATCTCCGCATGAAGTGATACGCCCGATGGAAATCTTTTAGGAGAACCAATTTCTGCACATGATGTGGAGCCAAGGGCGTTGGCGGAGAAGATTAAAGAGTGGGGATCTGCTCTCTAAGTCCCTCACCTCGGAAGAAAGAGATTGTGATGAGGACAAAGATACTACCTAATGTGGCTACAGCCAGGAAGGGATTGCTACGTATACATTCAGGTGCCAGTCAATGGGATGCATTCAAGACCAAGGATGGCTGTAGGGCAAAAAAAAGGATAGCCATTCGACTATCCAGCGTAATCTCGATTTAACTGGGGACATAATGAGCCTGGCGAATGCCAGGCCATAGACTTAAAAACCTAAATTTGCTTAGCTAGAAAGCCAGCTTCTGGGCTTAGATTGGAGGCACGCTAAGCAGTTAAGACTTTACACATAACCGACTATGACTTGCTAGTTGGGCATATCCAGTCCCTTAGATTTACGTAACTATAAGGTTCCCTATGAACATGGCCGATCTCGTGGCGAAATATGCGGAATCTGTCTGAGAGGGACGAATTTGCGACTTAATACTCACTCCCACTTACCCGTCCACCCAAACCTGCCAGCCTGGTAAAGTCACTGAGTCTGAAAAATATTTTGCACCATTTGCTTGTCGGAGGTAGCCGCAGCACGATCGAGCTCATCCACTTCGCTAGGGCTCAATCTCCATCCCATGGCACCAATATTCTGCTTTGCTTGGTCTAACGTTTTAGCCCCCGGAATTGGCGTTGTGCCTTTGCAGATACACCAATTAAGAGACGTTTGGGCCATAGTCTTGTCCCGCTCTGTAGCCACTTCTCGCAAACAGTCCAGCAACGGTTGAATGCCTGGCAGTAATTGCCGAAACAAAATACCCCGAAAACCTTTTGGTTTAGGCGTATTTTCCCCATATTTACCCGTCAGTAGTCCCAAACCAAGCGGGCTGTAGGCAATCATCTGGATGCCCAGTTCATCACAGAGTTCCTTTAACCCTAACTCGGTCACTGGATAGGTCGATAACAGCGAATACTGTACCTGTAAGGAGGTGATTGGAATGCCCCGTTCTGAAAAACGTTTATGCACCCAGCGCAGACGTTTGGGACCGTAGTTTGACAGTCCTACGCCTTTGACTAAACCTTGCTCATATAGATCTGCCAGACCATCTAAAAGGGGACCTTCTTGCCAGGGAAAGTAGTTGGCAGTGGGCCAGTGCATCTGGGCAATATCCAGACGACCCATACGTTCTTTGGAAGCTCGCCCGGCGTTGGCCATCATGCCTCGGGTTAATCGCCACGGATAAGCGGCTAGCTTGGTGGCTAAACAAATGTTCTCTTTATTTGGGCCTTCATAGACCTGGCTAAATTTCCCCAACAGTTTTTCACTTTGGCCATTGAGTTTACCCGTGCCATAGGAATCACCTGTATCAAATAGTGTGACGCCATTTTCTACGCAACAGTTGAATACCTGCTGCAGGTCAGCATCCATACTCTCGTTATAGCCCCAGAACAAGCGATTGCCCCAAGCCCAGGTGCCACAGCCCATTTCAGGTAGCGTAATTGTTGTGGTGGCAGCAGTGGCGGTCATGAATTAAGTGACTTTGGATGCGACATTAGTAACCTATCTGCTTGAAGTCAACCCTGGCAAGAGATTTTCATTATCCCTTGCGTGTTCTTTTACCTCGCTCACGTTGGGGCTTCTATGGATTTAATTCTAGGGTGCTACTTTTTATTCCTACTTTTTATCGCGATTCCCACCGACGTGCATACACCTCGTTCACTATTCACCACTCAACTCTCTTACACACTGCCTGTATTCATCTCAACTGGGAACTGCTACGTATGAACTGCCTATATATCAAGATCAAGCTGCTCGAAAACCGCCCTTAGAAAATCTGGGCTAGACTACGTCTAATAAATCGTTTTGATGGAGTTTAGCCTGTGCGACTTTCCTGGCTACTGGGTGGTGGAACAGCGTTGTTGATGGTCGGCCTAGGTCTGGGACAATATCATATTTTTTCAACGGTGAGATCAGTGGCAATGGAAACTGGGGATGCGATCGCACAAACCTCCCCAACAGCGCCAGACAGGGAGCAATCACATCAAGAAATCCTGACAGCGCTCACCGATGCCAGCGTGATTTACCTGGGTGAAACCCATACGGATAAAGCCGATCACGTGGCCCAGCTAGAAATCATCAAAGCGATGCATGGGGCCAATGGTGATATTGCCATTGGTCTGGAAATGTTTCAGCGTCCGTTCCAGTCAGTGTTAGATCAATACATTGCTGGTCAGATCACTGAGGCAGAACTGGTAGAGCAAAGCGAATACGAAACCCGCTGGGGATTTGACTGGGAGCTCTATGCCCCCATTATTCGCTACGCTCAGAGCAATCAGATTCCGTTGATTGCTCTGAATACTCCCAGGGAAATTACTCGTAAGGTTGCCAGGCAGGGTTTAGCTAGCCTAACGGGAGACGATTTAACCTACATTCCTCCCATTGATGACATTGACACCAGTGATGAAAACTATCAGGCGATGGTCGCCCAAGTATTTGGTCACCATGGCGGTCACGGCAACAGCGGCCCCAGCTTTGAAAATTTCTTTGCTGCCCAGGTGCTGTGGGATGAAACCATGGCTGAAACCATCGCTGATTACGTTACGACTGCTCCCGATACCCAAGTGATTGTGTTAGCGGGTGAAGGACATGTGGTCTTTGGTTTTGGTATTCCTAGCCGGGTGCAACGACGCCTGGGGGATGATCTGGTGGCCTATAGTGTGCTCCTGAACCCACCAGCGACAACGCCTGAGCTAGCAGATTTTTTCTGGATTTCAGAATCGACCGAATTTGAATCTACAGAATAATGTGTTCCTGGCCTATGGCTAAGGAGAACACCCTATTCAATAGGAATAAAATCAAATCCAATGCCAGATCGATTGCCCACTTGAATCTGCACAAGTTGAGCCGCTCGGTTGCGATCGCCTGAAGGTAAAAAATGCACCTCTCCGGTCGCGCCATCGGCGTAGAAGTCACCCTGATGCAATGTGTTGCGGAGGCCCTCACGACTGGGACTCTCTAACAGGGCTGCTCCCAGGGATGCGATCGCATCATAGGCCATGGCACTGCGCCAGCTAACATCGCCACCCCAAATTTGCCGTGCCTCTGTGACAAAATCAGAATTTGGGTCTGATAAGATATGCCAGGGTACTGCAACGACTAACCCTTCTGCATCCACACCACCCTCTTTTAATACTTGAGGATGGTATAGATCATCACCACCAATGAAAGGGATTTCCTGGTTGATCGCAGTCATAACTGCCAGGGAAGGCTCCAAGGTATCTGTGCTAGATGCCAGCATAATCACGTCGGCCCCTTGCTCTTTGGCCAATGCAATTTGTTGCTCTGCATTAAATGCTGTATCGGCGAGATCGTATTCTGTCATCACTTCACCACCGTCACTAAAGACTGAGGTGGCAAATTCACTTTTTAATGACAGACTATAGGCACTGTTGGAATCGTAGTAAAGAATAGCTTTCTCGGCGTTCAGGTCATCGATCATGTAGCGGGCAAGAGCTGCAGCTGCAAAACTATCGCTGGGCACTGTCCGAAAAATATAAGGACTAAAGCCGGAGAGTTCCACCGATGTACTAATGGCAGAGACCATCGGCAGTTTGCCCTGGTCATACACGGGGGCTGCTGCCAACGTCACGCCACTGCTGTAATGTCCTAAAACTCCTAAAACTTCTGACCGATTTACCAACTCAGCGGCTACAGATTTAGCAATACTGGGATCGTTATCATCATTGGCAATCAGGAGCTTAATGGGGGTGCCTTGGCCATCGCTCACCTGATTCATTACCTGTTGCGCATGACCAGCACCCCGCAAAATTTCTAAGCCGATTTCACTGGTGTTGCCAATGGGGGCAATCACAGCCAGTGTATGAGCGGTTTGGTTGCCAATGCGAGCATTGTTCAAATAGATAAAGGCCTCGGGATCGTTACGGTTTTCGTCGAGGGCCGCTTCTAAATTTGCGATCGCTTGTGCGTAATCTCCTTTTGCATAGGCTGCCATACCTTGCATTTTTAAGTCTGAGGCATTGGGTAGTAAGCTTTGTGTGCCCCCACTGAGTCTGTCTGATATTGAGGTTTTCGCAACCACTGATGTTGATTGTGTGTCGGCACTAGCTGTCTTCGCGGTTGGCTTGGTGCTGACGCTGGATGATTTTGGTGTCAGTACACCTGCAATGCTAAGGAAGAAGACCCCTAAGATGCCAAACGTAGTCAAGAATAATAAGATTTCAAACTTGTAATTTTTTATGGTGCGCATGGCTCAAACAAAAGCGTTTTAGGTTAATCGATTAGCAAAGATCAATGCAGCGTATTGACCCGAATTTTCTTCACAGAGTTTGCTGATTTGCTGAAGTCTTTGGAGCCAACACGTTTTTATCATGTTTTTATAGTGACTGCTCTTATAGCAGTTTGGTTCTCAATCATTCACATCACGTAATAAGTAGCCATAAGTAGACAGTAGTGTGCCCGGTTCCGATATGGGTGTCACCATGGCAGAATTTTGTGAGAGCCAGCATATAAAAGCCCCTGCTACAGTTATGCAGCAAGGGCTTTTATACCAAATCCGAACTCATTAAACCCGATTAAAATAGGTAACCCTGTAGGAGCAATCCCTTGTGCGGTTCGGCTGAGCTCACCGTCGAAGCCATGCCCTGCAATATCGGGCGCTATCAGTCAGGATTTCGGATTGAGAGATGGGCCGAAAAGCTAAACCCAAGAAAAAAGTTTGTACCTACCCGATACACTTTGATAGGCCTATCTATCTTTGATAGACCTACCTAGGCTGTAGGGACAAATCTTGGGGGAATAGGTCCTTTACTTGACGGATACCTTAGCGCCAGCTTCCTCAAGCTGCTTCTTAGCAGCTTCAGCGTCATCCTTGGAGACACCTTCTTTAATGGCTTTAGGTGCACCTTCAACGATAGCCTTAGCTTCCTTAAGACCCAGACCAGTGAGGGCACGAACAGCCTTAAGAACAGCAATCTTGTTGCCACCGAAGTCTTCGAGAACAACGTCAAATTCAGTCTTCTCTTCAGCTTCTTCACCGCCGCCACCACCAGCGCCGGGAGCCATCATCATCATGCCACCAGCAGGGGCAGCAGCACTTACATCAAAGGTCTCTTCGATTTGCTTAACAAGCTCAGACGCTTCCAATAGAGTGAGCGACTTAAGCTTTTCCAAAATTTCGTCAGTTGCAGCGGACATGGATTTCTCCTTGATTAATTACAAAACAGATAGAAACTAGAACAAAGCTGGGATTTACTCGCCGCCTTCGCCACTTTCTTTGTCGACATAGGCCTGAAGACCACGTGCAATAGACGACGGTACTTCTTTGACGCCCACTGCAACTTTGGTTGCCAGAGCGTTGATAGCACCTGCAATCTTCGCGTAAAGCTCTTCCTTGCTGGGTAGATCGGCTAGGGCTTCTGCTTCTGCACTTGTCAGAGCTTTGCCTTCTAGTACGCCACCACGCAGTTCAGTCTTTTTAGTGTCCTTCTGGAATTTCTTATATTCCTTGACGACACTACCGATGTCTTCTTTGGTTAACAACAGTGCAGTGGTGTCTTTCAATAACGCCTGCACTGGCTGCCAATTTTCGTCATCTTGAACCGCGATGCGGATCAGGGTGTTTTTAGCAATTTTACAAGTGCCACCCTTCTCACGAATACGGTTACGTAGATCGCTGATCTCGCCTACCGTCAGACCTTTGTAGTCAATAACAAAAATAGATTGAGTATCACTCAAGAGATCCTTGAGTTCGGCAACAATCTCTTTTTTGTTTTCTAGGGTTCTCCCCATTCGGATCTCACCTCCTTAATTGCGGGGATACAGTAGAAATATTGCTACTGCTCAACCTAAACTAAAATTCGAAATCAAAAGGGCCTTAGCTAATTGCCGAGGCCCAAAGATAAGTGCTACTTACACCCACTCTCTGCATCTCGGCAGGTTATTAAGCAAAATGCACCTGCTGTCTTCGAATGCTTATTTAGTTTTGGATGTTTTTAAGTAGCAATACCTCCAAAGCTTGTCACTGCTGATTCTCAACAGTAATTTTTTAATCTATGCAGCTGCATCCTCTAGTTGCAAGTCACGCAGTGCACTGATATCCATTTTAATGGCAGGTCCCATCGTAGCAGCTACTGACATTGTTCGCCAGTAACGACCCTTAGCACCTGAAGGACGATTACGATCAATCGTCTCTTGCAGAGCTTTTAGGTTCACCAGTAAGTCTTCAGCGCTAAAATCGGCCTTGCCAAACATCACGTGGACTATGCCAGATTTGTCCGCACGGAACTCTAGTTTACCGGCCTTAAAGTCATTAATTGCCTGGGCCAAGTCAAAGGTCACAGATCCCCCCTTCGGCGATGGCATTAAACCACGGGGACCTAAAATACGACCCAGCTTAGCTACTTTGGGCATCATGTCGGGGGTGGCAATCAGGATGTCAAAGTCCATCATGCCCTTTTGGATCTCGTCGATTAATTCCTCAGACCCGGCCATGTCTGCGCCGTTATCGGTTGCTTCAGCCACCTTCTCGCCACGGGCAATGACAGCAACGCGAACGTTCTGACCAGTGCCTTTAGGCAAGGCCACAGTAGTACGTAATTGCTGATCGGTATATTTGGGATCAATACCCAAACGAATGTGAGCCTCAACAGTCTCGGTGAACTTTGCAGTGGCTGTTTCCTTCAGCAGCTGCATTGCTTCCAAGGGCTCATAAAATTTGTCCTGTATTTTTGCCTGCAGCTCTCTCAAGCGGCGCGACACCTTCTTTGTCATGTTTTTACTCCTAGGGGTCATAACGAAGTTAAACTTCTTCCCCAAACGTTGGTCAAATAGATAAAAAATGCATCTGTATGCTGACGTTAGTCAGAAACAGTAACTCCCATATTGCGAGCTGTGCCTTCAATGATGTTCATGGCTGCTTCAACGTCATTAGCGTTGAGGTCAGGCATTTTCATTTCAGCAATTTCTTGCAATTGGGCGCGAGTAATAGAGCCAACTTTTGTTTTGTTGGGCTCACCTGAACCCTTCTCAATCTTGGCCGCCTTTTTGATTAGCACGGAGGCTGGCGGTGTTTTGAGAATGAACGTAAAACTTCTGTCTTCAAATACAGAAATTTCAACCGGGACAATTAGTCCAGCTTTGTCAGAGGTCTTAGCGTTATATTCTTTGCAGAACGCCATAATGTTGACCCCGTGCTGACCCAAGGCGGGACCAATTGGCGGTGCAGGGTTCGCTTTTCCAGCTGGGATTGCCAGCTTAATAAGGGCAACTACCTTCTTCGCCATTGATTAACTCTCTTTTTGCACTTGGTTAAATTCCAGCTCAACGGGGGTATCGCGACCGAAAATCGATAACAATGCCTTAAGCTTGCTCCGTTCAGGGCTGACTTCAATGACTTCACCACTGAAGTCCTTAAACGGACCAGACAATACCAAGATCTTGTCACCCTCAGCCATATCAACTTTGACTACAGGTGCCTGTTCTTGGGTCTGCTTAAAGATACGTTCGACTTCGGCTCTACTTAGAGGCATGGGTTTAACATGCCCTCGCCCACGTCCAGTGGCTCGGCGCTGCTCAGCACCGACAAAGTTAATGACATGGGGGGTGTTTTTAACCACCTGCCATACGTCATCCTCCAAAATCATGCGGATGAGGACGTACCCAGGAAAAACTTTTTCCTCAATATTCTGACGACTGCCGTCTTTACGCAGTTTGACCGCAGGAGTCTGCGGTATTTCAATCTGGAAAATGTACTGGTTAACGCCCAGGGTAATGGCCCGTTGCTCAAGGTTGAGCTTAACGCGCTTTTCGCACCCGGAGGCTACTTGTACCGCATACCAGCGAGACTGTGACTTTCTCGGTTCCTCAGGAACGCTAGAATCGTTACTGTCAGCTGTATAGTTTGGATCGTCAGAAGCGTAAGTCATTAGAACACCTGTCTAGAAGCCCAACCAAATAGTTTATCCACTAAGTAAATAAGTGTGGCAGACACACCCACCATTAAGATGACAGCTGCAGATTCACTAATCAGCTGCTGTCTGGAGGGCCAAACCACTTTGCTCAATTCTTCGCGAGTGCCTTTTACAAAAGACGCCGCGTCAAATGAGTCAGAGGAGTCGCTCGGCTGCTTTTCAACTACTTTCTTAGCGTCCTTTTTGACCACGTCATTAGCTTCCTTGTTTGCTACATCGAGTCAGATTGATCATGAATCAATCCAGAGATACCCAAGCAAAAATTCTACCTAAAGCTCACTGCTTGATAGAAAAAGAAAAAATCTCTTTCCTTTAAGCAACAAATCTAAATGCTTTAGGCAGAACTTATGCTAATCGCTCAGCGCGCCCTGGAGGACTCGAACCCCCGACATTCGGTTTTGGAGACCGACGTTCTACCAACTGAACTAAGGACGCACGACTCTTTGAACTTACCCCATTGTAAGGCTTAATCTGCGGGCTTTAGATGCCCTAAGACTATTTTTTGCCTGATTTGTCAATGGGACGATCAAAGCGCTGCTTCAAGCGAGTTGACTTACCAACGCGATCGCGAAGGTAGTACAACTTAGCACGACGCGCTTTACCTCTGCGTAGAACCTTAATATTGGCTACACGAGGTGCATGAAGTAAGAAAACACGCTCCACACCTACACCTTGAAAGATGCGACGTACGGTGATCGTCTCGTTGATGCCACCATTGCGCATAGCAATGACGGTACCTTCGTAGGGCTGCACACGTTCCTTACCACCTTCTACAATTCGGACACCGACCCGAACTGTATCCCCAACATAGATTTTGGGGATGTCTTCTTTGATATGTTCCGCTTCTATTGAGCGGATAATCTCCTCAGCGTTCATAAGCCCTGAAAAGCGCACGGTCTTTAATAGTAGGCCAACATGGTCACAAATACCAAGGGTTTTTGGAGGAAATCTTAAGAAGGTGACTGCTGTCTGTCTGGTCAATGGGGAATGGTCAATGGGGAATGGGGAATGGGGTAAGAATCCTGCATACTATATATGGTGTGAGCTAGATAATGCTCAAGTGCCGCACGTTTAACCCATTGCAAACCTCAATCACCCACTATGAATGTTTTAGGTAATTTACTGTCGCGGGCCTTAGCTGCACCAGTTATGGTAGGTCCGCGTAAGCATCAGGGGATTGAGTTAAAGTCTGCGCCTGAGAGGGAGACGATGCGCCAGGCCGGACGGATTGTGGCAACGGTGCTGAGGGAAATTGCCGATCAGGTGCAGCCTGGAATGACCACAGCAGATCTAGATGACCTCGCAGAGTACCGTATTTGTGAAATGGGTGCAACGCCTAGTTTTAAGGGGTATCACGGATTCCCAGGATCTATCTGTGCCAGTATCAACGATGAAGTTGTCCATGGCATCCCTCGTAAGCGCAAGGTCATTAAGTCTGGCGATTTACTTAAAGTAGATACTGGAGCCTACTTTGAAGGTTTTCATGGTGACTCCTGTATCACGATTGCTGTCGGCAAAGTGAATGGCAAAGCCCAGGATCTGATGCAAGCAGCTGAGTCTGCATTGTATGCAGGCATTGCCCAGGCGTTACCAGGGAAAACCCTGCTCGATATTGCTGGGGCAATTGAAGATAGCATTCATGCCAGTGGCTATACCGTGGTTGAAGAATTTACCGGCCATGGTGTAGGCCGAAACCTGCATGAGCCCCCATCCGTATTTAATTTTCGGACTAAAGAATTACCCAATGTCACGCTCAAGCCGGGCATGGCCCTGGCAATTGAGCCAATTGTGAATGAAGGCTCTAAGGTGACCCGCACTCTGCGGGATCGATGGACGGTAGTGACCTGCGATCGCAAACTTTCTGCCCAATTTGAACACACAGTGCTCATCACCGAAGACGGCCAAGAAATTCTGACCGACCGGTCTAAGGTCTAACGGGTTTTGAGTTGATGGTCCACTAAGCCATTCAACCTAATGATTTCTCAGTTCGCTAACTAAGAACCAAGCACTAAGAACTATTTTTTCAACTGGGCAAGGTCCACACAAGCATCCTCGTCATAGTCCACTTCGATATCGATGGTGTAGGCCTGCTGGGAGGATTCCTCGGGAAAATCAGTGTAGTCTTTGGCCTTTTCTAAGGCAATTTCGTTAAGAAACCCATAGCCAGAGCTGCGTAGTAAAGCGGGCTCGGTTGCGATCGCGCCATCGGCATCCACAACGACACCTACTAATCCTTTTGCTGGTATAGGGGTCAGACAGCTCAGAAAGCGTCGACCCTCATCAGCTATCAACGGATAACTAATTTCTACAGCCTTTTCCAAACCTTGAGCTTCGGATACGTTTAAGCCTTGTTCTTCAGTTAGGTTAACTAGCCATTTCTGCTTAGTTTCTTCGGTTTCAGGATCTGTCGTGCGCAGCACGCTATGCCGTAAACGTGTCAGGAAGTCTCGTAACAGATTCGGTACTTCTGCCTGTGCACCATCTTTAAGTGCGACTAGAGTGGGTGGTTCTTGAACTGTGGGAGTATTATCGGCTGTGTCATCACTGCCCCCGCTGTTGGGAGGATTGCTAGGGGGAGATAGAATCGCAATTTCATTGCCAGTATTCCGGTTGCCTGTTTGGTTTTGGGAGGTGCTGCCTCTTCGATTATTTCCATTGTTGGTACTGGCCCGACGACGGTTATCGGAATTGCTACGGCCAGTTGTAGAACCGGTTCCATCCGTTTGACCATTCCGCGTTTGACGGGTTTGAGCTGGCTGCTGACTGGCTGTTGTGTGCCCCCCCGCTGATGCCGGTTGACGTATGGCTGTGGCTACACCAGCCGCAGGACTAGGGGCGGGTCTGGTAGCTGCTGTTTGAGCTGCCTTTGGGGGAATCCGGGTAACCGTAATGCTTTCGCCTTCTGGATCGGGGGCAGGCACTACAGAATCAGATGAACCACCTGCTATTGGAATCATTAACAGCCCTGCATGTAGACCCGCAGCCAGCAAAAAAATTGGATTAAAAAGCAACTTCAAAAAATTCATGGCAATGCAGGGAATAACTAAAACGAAAGCCAACCTAGATATAGGTTAAGCAATAGGCCTGGGGTTTCTGAAATGAACTATTCCAAATATTCAACTGCTCCCATAGAGTCAGTTTAGAAAAATAGTCTAGCCTAAACGTCTAACTCTGCCGTGGATCGTTAGGCCAGACAAACACTAAGGTTGTTCCCTTCAAATCAATGAGAGAGATGTAATTAACGGGTTGTTCATCAGCTGAATAAACACCATAAAAAGGATGACCACCGTATAGACCTTCCTCGACCTGGCTCATGCCTGCACTGATGAGAGCCTGTCCCAATCCTTCTCGGCTGACAAGATCAATATTTCTAGCAATCTGCTTGAAGGATACTTGAGGCAGGGGTAAATACGTGCCGTTTACGATACTTTCTGTGGTGAAGAATGCGGCGGGCTCAACAACATTTTCCACAGCTTTACTGCGGAATCTGAGGTCGATTGGATCCGTTGGATCAATGGTTAACCATTCACTGGTGATGTCAAAATTGTTGGTTCCGTTGTTGGGGTCAGTCCCCAGAAACTGACTTAGACTGCTATTGAGAGACGATTGTTGAGCAGGATCAAACCCAAATGATGGCTCCTCTTCTTCAAACTCTGCAAATTCCTCGTCGAATTCTTCCTCAAACTCTTCCTCTTCAATAATTTCTTCTAGTTGCTCAGGTACCTCGGTGAGTACGGGGGGAGCTACAACGGGGGCCGGTGGTGCTTCAGGAGTCGGTGCTTGAGGCTCTTCTGGTGGAGGTGGTGCAGGTTCTGCTGGAGCTAAGATATCACTGAGGCTGACAGCTTCGATGGTGACTTCCTCTTCAGGTTCTGTCTCTACAACGTCTCCTATTTTGGGTGCTGATAAATCAACAGCTGGGAGCACCAGTAAAATAACGTGTGCTCCCAATGCTATCCACACAACTGGGCGTTTCAGAAAAATGACTCCGTAGGTTGAAAGTTGTATCGTGACATAGGGGAGCGCTCGAATAAATAACATTGGTTGCATGGCAAGACTTTTGGCCATAGAGACCAAATTCTTGCGAGATTCGGAGGGAGCAACACTAACCATGTTCTGGAAAATTAGGGAGCGAACACTCAGGAAACCTTGGAGGAGCGAACATTCCCCCAAGGCAAAAATGGTTGATGCACACTGAGCGTGTGAAAGTTGCAAAGGACCTGCCACAGGGGAGAATACACCCTATGGCAGGAATCAAAAACTCACTAATGACTGAGACTAGTTGAAGATAGTATTTGCTTCAGCGTCGTAAGCTTCGAGAGTGGCGTCAGTTGCTGCGTCGGGTAAGGGGACGTAACCTACATCTAGGATGAGCTCACCAGCGTCGGCCTGCTCAATATAGAACTGTACGAAGTCAGCAACACCACTATCAGCATCAGTCAATGCCGCAGCATTGACGTAGATGAAAATAGGACGACCAAGGGGCTGGTAGATATCCGCCTCAACGTTCTCTACAGTGGGCTCAACATACTCGCCAAGCTCTTCGTTTAAGATGCTCACTGACTGCAGAATGTCTGAATTCTCTGCGAAGTAAGCCAAGCCGAAGTAACCAATGGCATATTTGTCACCAGCGACACCACGTACCAGGATGTTGTCGTCTTCACTAGCAGTGTAGTCAGCACGGCTAACACCACCATCACCATTGACTTCATCGGTAAAGTAGTCAAAAGTACCAGAATCAGTACCAGGACCGAATAGACTAATTTCTTCATCAGGCCAGGAAGGATCAATCTGATTCCAACGAGTAATAGTGCCTTCAGCAGGGGCGTCCCACATAGTGTTTAACTGGGCAACAGTCATCTCAGTTGCCCAATCATTTTCCGGGTTGATAACAACTGTCAGAGCATCATAGGCAACGGGGACCGCGATGTACTCAATGCCATTAGCAGCGCAAAGCTCTTTCTCTGTATCTTTGATAGGCCGAGATGCGTTAGAGATAGCAGTCTCACCAGCACAGAATTTCTTGAAGCCACCGCCAGTACCGGAAACACCAATAGTGATAGATGCAGGATTACCAGCGAGGGCGTACTCTTCAGCCATCGCTTCTGTGATGGGAAAAACAGTACTGGAACCATCGATAGCAATATTCTGAGCAACTGCAGATGTCGCAGTGACAGCACTAGCAGCAACAACTGTAGCTACAGTGCCAAAAAACTTAGCGAACTTAACCATAACAACACACTCCGTGGCTATTTGTTCAGGCCACGAAAAAATGTAGCTATACAAAATTAAGGCTCGCTAATTGGTTTATTAAGACACAATTTCCATTTGTTTAAGACAAGGTAAACACTAAAAATAAGCTTAATGTGGAGAAAATGGCCTATCTTTTAGAGGGAATTCTGAGGAAATGTTTGACGAATATTTTGTCAATTGAATTTGAACTTAATTCTAGAGTAAAAAGCTGTATCCAACATTACTTTTGGGTGAAATATTAGAGAAACTCATAAACTAAGCTGGATAGTTCTGTTGATGTTTGAATCAGTGCCTATGTTCCAAGCACATTAAAAAATGTTCGGTCAAATGAACGTCCGGATTGTAAAATTCTGGTTGCCTTAGATGGGTGGTAAAGTCCTGTATCTGTTATATCTGTTGGCGATTGTGACCGAATCTATGTGACCGAATCTAACTTAGGGGCGTCACTCTAATGACAAGCAAACCTATGCCCTTGAAAGTCTCTAAACTTTTCCTTCAAAATATTTGTACCAAACAGCATTGCCGATGACGGTGAGGAGCAGAATGCTGCCTCCACCTAGTAACGCCAGGGTAGGGTTATAGCCACCACGCATAAGATTCTCCATCCATACATTTGTGGTGGCAGAGGGTGAGACCCGATTGGCTAAAAATGGAGTGAGGTAAATCAGAGCACCCCCGCTAAGGAGCCAACCCACCATAGATGTGAGTAGAAAAACAGTTTTACCTCTAGTTTGGGTGCTCATAGAAAATCTCTTTAAAAAATATTAAGTGGCTAAAGGAGTGCCGCTCAAACATGCACCAGATAAGGTGGCACCATCAAAATTGGTATTGTCCACACAGGCACATAACAGATTAGCTTGGGTGAAATTAGCTCCTCTTGCAACAGCACCGCTAAGATTGGCTTCTTCCAAGTCAGCGCTTGATAAATCTGCTCCAGCTAGATTTGCATTGCTTAAATCAGCATTGCGTAAAATACAGCTTGCTAAGTTTGCGCCTCGTAAGTCAGCTCCTCGTAGATCAACTGCCGTTAGGTTGAGATTACTCAAAACGGCCCCCGCTAAAAAAGCACCAGCAAAGCTGGCATTTGTTGTCTCTGCTTCCAGTAAGACGGCCCCACGCAGGTCGGCATTTCGCAGATCGGCTGCCACCAGGTTGGCA
Source organism: Leptothoe sp. LEGE 181152 (assembly GCF_032906605.1). NCBI lineage: Bacteria > Bacillati > Cyanobacteriota > Cyanophyceae > Nodosilineales > Cymatolegaceae > Leptothoe > Leptothoe sp. LEGE 181152. The sequence goes on along the minus strand of NZ_JASATU010000004.1, from coordinate 72,132 downwards.
CCCATCAAGTCAGCCCCACGTAAATTGGCACGAAGGTCTGATTCTTTGAGCATTGTGCCGCTGAGGTTAGCTCCTTGCAAATTGGCTTGGGCTAATTTTGCGCCGCTAAGCTCTATTCCTGCCAAATCTGCACCCATCAGCTTTTTTTTCTGTCCTTGCAGAATAGCCTCAATTTCTGATGGGGTCATGAAGTAACCTCCTTAGATATTGCTGGGTGTTTCTTTTCAGTGGCTGGGGGTTTCAAGTCCTCAAGCCAAACGGTGGGTTGTTGGCTTGGGCGTTCCGGCAGCTGTAACATGCCGATTTCTGCTAAGCGGACGACGGTGCTCAACGACTCGACCAACTTCGGATCAAAGCGTCGATCGCTATGGTTTTCGCAGGCCGTTAAGGCATCTCCCAATGACATGGCAGCCCTATCGCCTCTAGCCTCGGTTAACTCTTGAAAATATGAGACTAGACCCAAAATTCGTGACTCAATGGGAATTTCTTCAGCTTTTAAACCATCGGGCGTGCCGCTACCATCCCAATACTCCAATTGATGAGTGACAATGCGACTGATGGGGGCCAATTCAGGCATGGAGGACAGGAGCTGGCCGCCTAGAGCAGCGCGATCGCGCCAGAACACCAAACTGGCTTTATCTAGCTGAGCCGCAGTTTGTTTAAAAATTTCCTTGGGGGCTTCGGCGAGGCCAATGCGGAATAGTAACCCAGCTAACCGTAAGCGGCGAAGTTGCAACGTAGGTAAGTCGAGCAACTGGCCTAGAGTCTCGGCTAGGGCTGAAACCTGAAGTGATGCGGTAGGGTTAGCTACATCCCGCTCGTCAATTTTTTGAACCATTCGCAAAAAAGCCTGGAGCTTATTGGCGGCCAAGTTGCGATTAAGTTTAGAGGCTTGTCCCTCTAATTCCCATAGTTCACGGGTTTGGCGACTGACGGTGACTAGCTGTTGCTGACTACTCTGTAGATAATTAACAATGCGTGCAACCACGCCACTTAGGTCCGTGGAGGTATCTGATGGATTATTGCTAAGTCTGTTGTAGTGGTCCATCAGCTGATCAGCGAGGGCAGGCGAGTAGGGCTGCATTCGCTCGATCAATATTTTGGCTGCTGCTTCTACAGGGCCACGGTCAAAGGTCCACAGACCGTAGAACTTACGCTCAGCATCTGTAGTGGGTATGCTGTCGCTACGGTACTCGTCGTCAGACAGCTCATGACATAGAACCATGGAGGCATACCCCGGTGCCAAAATAATCAGGTTCCATTCTTTGGTCAGGCTGTCATCCTTCTGTAAGTTCACCATGTCCACATTGTCGAGTTGACTGGTGGCATGGTCACCAAAACCACTATCTGGGACAGCTGCGATCGCAACTTGCTGAGAGCAATGAGCAATATCTCTGTAGCGCTCGGCTTCCTGTAGATACCATTTCCCCTGTTGGAAAGTCACCAGCACGAGTGGTTGATCATTTTCTGAATGTTCCAGAATATGATCTTCTAGGGCATGACAAAGGGCCACCAGCGTATTTTTGAAATAAACCCCATAACTGGATGGCATTTGCCCTTCAGGCAAAATGGTTTTGAGTTGATTAAGGGTCGCCTCAGAGTTCATAGAAAGACTCTTAGTGAATCAAGTCAGCTAGTGAATCAAGTCAGCGTCTGCTCCCAGAATAAAGAGCTAGCGCTATTAGCTCCGAACTCCTATCAGATGGAGCTTATCCAAAAAGTATCTAAATCTATTACCCATGATTTCATACTTTGATGAAAAGCGTGGCAAGTCTGATACAAGTTGTACCCGTTATGCAGGAAAGGATGTGCTCTGGGGGTGGTGATGTGGGGTAAGCGCCGTTGCACGCGTTTAGAAAATTGCTTTTTTTGTTATGAAAATTTTAACCCAAGCGCTGGTTTGAAAACGGGCTGGGGTGATTGTTGGATAATGCTTTAAAGGGGCAATATTGATCGTTTTTGTGATGAAACGATACAAAATAGGTGGCTGAAATAAGTGAAAGTACTTACCTTGTATAAAGGTTCAACTAGTTACGATTAGTGGACCTTACTAAAATCGAGTGAAAGCCTATGACTACGATAACCCAAGAACAGACTTGTTCCGTATGCGGCGTGAAGGTTGTGGATGACGTTGTGCAATTTTCCAATGGCTCCACCGGTACCCGTGCCCGTCTCTATGCCAGGGTCTGCCAGTATGCTAAGAAGCCTGAATGTATCAATCAAGATAAGGAGCTAATTGGTGAAGTTCTGCAGGAGGATGGCTTTATGGAAGCCCCCAATATTAATTTTGGCGGCTAACCCAATCGCTCTGCTACCTGTTTAAGCCGCTTTAACTGGGCTGCCATATCCTGCTTAGTCCAGTTAGCGGCAAATTGATTGAACCCAAATGCCACTAATGGGTTAGGAATTTCAAATTCGAATCTATTGAGCAGGCGAGTTCCTGATGCTTCTGGTACACATTCCCAGCGGTCTTTGCCTGTGAAGAACCCTGTAAATGCCCACACCACCAAGCCGGGACGACGCTCCACCACTGTGCTGATTAAGCTGGGCTGTAAAAGGGGCACTTGAATGATAAATCGAGTCTGGCTGTTAAGCTCTGTACTCCAGGTTTCACCCATGGGTTCACACCGGAGGGCGGGGTTAAGCCATTGATGCATGAGGGTGCGATCGCAAATACAGCGTTCAACCGTTGTAGCGTTGGCATGGATAAAAATTGACTGCTCAAAAACACCCATATAAAGCAAAAAATGATCGGTAGAGGATAAGCACTACCGATCATTCTGACCTATTTTTTCTTACTTATTTTTTATGGGGAACAGGCAACCCTAATGGTGGTGATGGGCGTGATGGTGTTCTTGGCTGTGGCCCTGGTCACCACCATGGTGACCATTATGATGATGTTCGTCGTGGTGGTGACCATTGTGATGATGATGCCCGTTATGAGCACTGTCATGGTGGTGCCCTGAAAAATCCTCCGCAAGCAGGGCTCGTTGACTTGGATGGACAACGGTGCCTTGCTCGCCTATCAGATCTGTAATTAACCCGTCAACCCAGCCAGCGGCCATAGCGGCAAAGTCATCATTGTCGTTGACACAGGGCATTTGGACATAGGTGACATCAGGTCGCTTGCGACGTAGATGGCTGATAATGTGCTCTACATCCAATAGGGTTTCATGGTTTTCGGTGACAAAGCCAATGGGCATGAAGACGACTGCTGTAGCACCCAGATCCATCAGGTTTTGGGCTGCTAGGGTCACATTGGGCTGGGTCCACTCAATCATGGGGGTATCGTGATTGAGCCAACCGATGGAAATCAGCGGATAGTTATAGATCAGTCGTTCCCTGACTGCATCGTAGAGCAGCTGGCTCTCTGTAATGCCAGAGGTAAATCCCTTAGCTTTGTGGGGGCAGCCATGGTTCATCAGCACGATGCCGGTTTGGGACGGTAGGTGAGCAACGGCCAGATGCTGCTGAATTTTGTTCGTTACCTGACGGGCGAGCAACTCAATATAGTCTGGTTGGTTGTAAAAGGACGGCATGTAGCGGGTATTTTTCAGCCAATGGTTGTCCTCACCTGTAAAAGTCTGTGCTAAGGCCTTGTTAACCTGTTCTACGGCAATGCCGCTGGTAAAAATGGAATCCACCACTAGCAAGGGATAAATCAAAAGCTTGGTAAATCCCTGGGACTGAATTTCTGCCAAGACCTGTTGGGGTAAATATGGAGCGCAAAAGTTAAATGCTTTAAAGACGCTAACGCGCTTTCCCCACTTGGCTTGTAAGTGATGTTCAATGCTCTCACGCTGACGCTCAAAAATTGAATTGTGGGGTGAAATAAAGTGATCGTGCTGATGGTCCCATTCGTGGCGATCAAACAAGGCTAACAGCTTAGCGAGTGGGGGATAAATCCAAGTGGGGACGGGGGCAAATTTTGCTGTTAATAGGTTGAGGGCTTGTTCGTTGTAGTTGGCAAAGTCTTCGTAACTTTCTACTTCGCCATATCCCATGAGCAATACTGCTACGCGATCGTCAGTGGTGCTTTGGTCTGGGGTAGATAAAAGTGTGCGTGGAATCGCAACCATAAAAAGTGAGCCTCGAAGGTGAGTTAGCCGTCCACTGGACGACCTTACGGTAACGCACCTGAATATCAGACCCTGCACCCATTGTAAGAATTTAAGACTCCTGAGATGAATTGATACGTAGCTATTGCTATCTGTTAAGTCTTACGTTGTTGTGTGCCATGGTTGTCAGCGATGGTCGCGTTTACCACTTCGCTTTAGCCTGGTTCAATCGCACCGTTAATCACTCCATAGCCGTCTACGTTCAGACCCCTTGAGTCGCTGGTGGGTATCCCGTAGCAGTGTTGGGATATCTAACTGTTCTGGGCAACGGGGTAAGCAGTCGCCGCAGTCGGTGCAGCGATTACCTTTACGTCCCGGAAACCAGTGGCCCGCTCGTTCAAACATGCCGTAGCGGTATTTCCCAAAGTTCGTCATGTCGTAGGCGATGGCCAGATTTCTAAGTCTGAGTACTTCCGGAATGTTGATGGCTTCTGGGCAGGGCAAACATTCATAACACTGTTTGCATTGCTCAGTACCCAGATTTGCCTGGGTTTGGGCCAGGTGCTCTAAGCGAGTGCATTCTTGATGGGTGAGGGGTTTTGTGTTGTCAGCGACTTGCAAGGGCCAGTCAAGCTCGGTGGGCACAGCTGGGCCTACGCTTAGAGTGGTGACGCGCGGATCACTTAGCAGCCAGCGATAGGTGAGCAACAGTGGGTCAAATGGCTGACACAACTGCTTGAGTTTGTCTGATGGGGTGTAGAGCTGGCCACCTTTGTCGGCTGGGGAAATGATGAAAATACCCAGGTCTCTTTGATGGGCTAGCTCAATGGCGGCGGCGTTGCGCTGATTAAAGAAGTAGTAGTGCAGGTTAATAAAGCTGATGATGGGAAGTGCGATCGCACCCATCACCACATCTAATGAGCCATGACTAGAGGCCCCCACATGACGTACTCGACCGTCAGCCATTACCTGGGTTAACCCTGGTAACATCGACTCCACCTGCTGTAGATGCTCCAGTGTATTCACCCCGTGTACAGCCAGGCAGTCAACGTAGTCGGTTGCCAAGCGTTCTAGCGACTCATCCACGAGCCGTTCCACCTCGCTACCTGGCAGCAATTTGGTAGTCAAGATGAGCTCAGACCGATTCAAGCTGCTAAGGGCCTGACCAATATAGTATTCGCTTTGACCATATCCCCGGGCAGTTTCAATGTGATTAATTCCCAGATCGACTGCAGCCGCCAAAACCTGGTGTAAAGACTCTGCATTGTCTAGACAGCGCATAGTGCCTAGGGAAAATACAGATAGATTTAATTCGGTTTTACCAAAGCGTCGATAGTGCATGGGGCAGCATAGGCTTTAACCCAATAATTATCAGACCTATTGGTTAGACGAGCGCCCCTTCTGAGCAAAATCTGATGGGCTTAGGTTTGAAACAAAATCTCGGAATGCTTCCTTCTCAGCTTCATCAGCTTCACGGTCCACTGGAATTGAAGCGTCAGCAATCACCTCTTCCATCACCCAGATAGGCGCTCCCATCCGCAGGGCAATGGAAATAGCATCGCTAGGGCGAGAGTCAAGCTCTTTGGTGACCTCCCCTTGTTTGAGGGTCATCGTGGCATAGAACGTATTGTCCTTTAATGAATGAATCACCACACGATCTAGCGCCAGTTCCCAGTCATCTAGCAAATTGGCAAATAAATCATGGGTCATAGGACGCACAGATTCTTCGTTTTCCAAAGCGACTATAATTGCGCGGGCCTGCTCATTAGAAATAAAAATAGGCAGTGCTCGTCGTTCGGATGCGTCACGCAGCAAAATCACAGGGTTTCGCGAAACCGCATCCAGTGCAATGCCAGCAACTTTCATTTCGATCATGGATATTAATCCTCTTGGCTCCGCAGGAATCTAACCCAATAACTAGAATGTAACACTTGAAAATTATCTAAACTGTGTCAAACTGTCTGGGACATATGACGGTTGGGGCTTAAAAGGTGTTGTTAGAGAACGTCTTGGCTAATGGGTTGGTAAGTAATATTCCATTTCTAAGCTAAAAGAGTCCTTTCAGCTTGTTGGCCCATGAATAAAAATCTTTATTTAGAGTCTAAAAATCTTTATCTAGGCAATCGATTCTGTAACGTCTACACATATGCCATAAGGCTATAATGCCGCGATAATTTCACCTTTGCCAACTGGCTAATAGTGCTTCGTACACCCACTCTGTCACTAACATCATCATAAGAATGTGTTTACCGGACTAATTCAAGCTTTAGGAAAGCTTCAAACCCTAGACAATGATCGCTTACAGATTAGTGGTCTTGATGTTTCTAGCCCTATCATGGCGGATATTTCCCTGGGGGATAGTATCGCCGTAGACGGTGTTTGTCTGACGGTTGCGACTATTTTGCCAAAAGGGTTTGTGGTGACCGCATCTCCTGAAACGTTAGAACGATCAACCTTGGGGCATATTCCCCCGGAGCGACCTGTCAATCTGGAATCTTCCCTACGGGTAGGGTCCAAAATTGGTGGCCATTTTGTAACTGGTCACGTTGATGGTCAGGGGTATGTTGGTGAAATTATTAAAACTGATAGTGCTTGGGAAATCAGCTTTACGGTTCCCAGAAGTCAAGTGGCACGCTACATAGTCCCCAAAGGCAGCATTGGTGTTAACGGCATTAGCCTAACGGTTGCAGACTGTAGCGCATCGGGTGATTGGTTTAAGGTGGCTGTCATTCCAGTTACCTACGATGCAACGAATTTGCAATATCTACAGCCTAATGATGCCGTCAATTTAGAAGGCGATATCCTCGGTAAATATGTGGAGCGATTTACCCAGCCAGCGAGCACAGTTGGCCAGTCAGACATTTCTCTCGATTTCTTAGCTGAACATGGCTATGGGTAAGAACTCTGGTTGATATGAGTTGGTTGATATGAGTTTTTGGCTAATAAGTTGTAGCTCGCTGAAAGCAACTGGTGTTCTCTTAAGTTAAGGGCAATAAAGCGTATCTTTGGTTGCTCGTCCAGTAACCGGATTGACGCCTGTAGCAACTTCACAGAGCATGTCGTTGGTTTTGACATCCAGATCGACATCTGTAAAGTCTGCACCTTCTATGTTTGCTTTACGAAAATCAGTGCTAAACGCGTAAGCACCCTCAAAAATTGCGTTTTTAAGATTAGCTCTAATAAACCGGGCTCCATCCAGAGTAGCGCCACTCATATCGGCACTTTCTAGGTTTGCTTTGGTTAGGTTGGTGTCAAATAGGCGCACACCGCGCAAGTCTGTATTGCTCAGGTCTGCTTCTGCCATATCGGTGCTGGTGTAGTTATTACCGCGTAAATCTTGGCCAGCAAAACTTTGCTGCCGCAGACTCTGCCGATCATAGTTTTTTGCTTGGGCTGTATTGGGCCAGCTTAAACACATTACACCTACCAACAGACAGCTCAGCAGCCAGCGTTTCCAACAAACAGAGCTCAAGTACCTCATAACTTAGCGATCGCAACATTACTAACCATGCATTTTAAAGCCGTTTAAGCACCTGTGACTATGGCTTAGCCATTTTACAGATAGCCCTCCAAACATAAAAAGCCTCTGCCTTTGAGCAGAGGCTTTTTATAAACGATTTTTAGACTAAGGCCTAGTCTAGATCGTTCATGCCCAGTACTGCTTCGTTTTCACGGTCAATACCCTTCTCGAAACCACCAGCAGCAGCACGAGCGCGGCCCGCATGCCATAGGTGACCAACCAAGAAGAAAAAGCCCAGAACGAAGTGAGACGTAGACAGCCACTGACGGGGATTCACAAAGTTAACAGAGTTAATCTCAGTGATAACGCCACCTACAGAGTTGATGGAAGCGTTAGGTGCGTGAGTCATGTACTCAGCAGCACGACGTACCTGCCAAGGCTGAATATCATTCTTAAGCTTATCTAGGTCAAGACCATTAGTACCACGAAGGGGAGATAGCCAAGGACCATCAAAGTCCCAGAAACGCATAGTCTCACCACCGAAGATGATCTCACCAGTAGGAGAGCGCATCAGGTACTTACCAAGACCAGTAGGACCTTGAGCAGAACCAATGTTGGCACCCATACGCTGGTCACGAACCAAGAAGGTCATTGCCTGCGCCTGAGAGGACTCAGCATTAGTAGGACCGTAGAACTCACTGGGGTAAGCGGTGTTGTTGAACCACACATAGCAGGAAGCGATAAAGCCCATCATGGACAATGCGCCCAAGCTATAGGAAAGGTAAGCTTCACCAGACCAGATAAAGGCACGACGTACCCAGCCGAAAGGCTTGGTTAAGATATGCCAGATACCACCGGAGATGCAGATTAGACCAATCCAGATGTGGCCACCGATGATGTCTTCCATGCTGTTAACGCCGACAATCCAGCCGTTACCACCGAAGGGAGCGCCAACCAAGTAGCCCCAGATAACAGCAGGGTCAAGGGTGGGGTTAGTGATAACACGAACGTCACCACCACCAGGAGCCCACGTGTCGTAGACACCGCCAAACAGAGTGGCTTTGAATACGAGCAACAGAGCACCACAGCCTAGAAGAATCAAGTGATAACCAATGATGTTGGTCATCTGATTCTTATCCTTCCAGTCTTGTTGGAAGAAGTTGGAGTACTCCTCAAGCGTCTCAGGACCACGAACGGCGTGATAAACACCGCCTAGACCTAGAACTGCAGAAGAAATCAGGTGAAGTACACCAATGACAAAGTAGGGAAATGTATCAACAATTTCACCACCAGGACCTACACCCCAGCCAAGGGTGGCCATGTGAGGCAGTAGGATGAAGCCCTGCTCATAAAGGGGCTTCTCGGGCACAAAGTGAGATACCTCAAATAGAGTCATCGCACCGGCCCAAAGGACGATAAGACCAGCGTGGGCAACATGGGCACCCAGGAGCTTACCGGAAAGATCAATCAGACGAGCGTTACCAGACCACCAGGCAAAACCTGTGGATTGCTGGTCACGACCCGAAATGTAATTACTAGAGAGCGTTACCACGTGGCAGTACCTCTTCGGGGAATACAAACTTCTCGTGGGGCTGGTCCTGAGGAGCCATCCACGCACGAATACCTTCGTTAAGCAAGATGTTCTTGGTGTAGAACGTTTCGAATTCAGGGTCTTCCGCGGCGCGGGTTTCCTGGGAGACAAAGTCGTAGGCGCGGAGGTTCAAGGCGAGACCGACGATGCCGACGGCACTCATCCAGAGACCGGTGACGGGGACGAATAGCATGAAGAAGTGCAACCAACGCTTGTTGGAGAAAGCGATGCCGAAAATCTGAGACCAGAAGCGGTTCGCCGTCACCATGGAGTAGGTTTCTTCCGCCTGAGTGGGTTCGAAGGCGCGGAAGGTGTTAGCGCCTTCGCCATCTTCAAAGAGGGTGTTTTCCACGGTGGCCCCGTGGATGGCACAGAGGAGTGCGCCCCCGAGGACGCCGGCAACGCCCATCATGTGGAAGGGGTTGAGGGTCCAGTTGTGGAAGCCTTGCAAGAAGAGCAAGAAGCGGAAGATAGCGGCCACACCGAAGCTGGGAGCAAAGAACCAGCTGGACTGGCCGAGGGGGTACATCAAGAACACGGAGACGAAGACAGCGATGGGAGCTGAGAACGCAATCGCGTTGTAAGGACGTAGCCCGACGAGTCGAGCGACTTCAAACTGCCGGAGCATGAAGCCAATCAGAGCGAAGGCTCCATGGAGAGCAACGAAGGCCCAGAGGCCGCCGATTTGACACCAGCGAACGAAGTCACCTTGGGCTTCGGGTCCCCACAGCAAGAGCAGGGAGTGGCCCATGCTGTCCGCAGGAGACGAAACCGCAACTGTCAGGAAGTTGGCACCTTCCAAATAGGAAGATGCGAGTCCATGGGTGTACCAGGACGTAACAAAGGTGGTACCAGTGAGCCAGCCGCCAATGGCCAAGAAGGCACAGGGGAACAGCAGCAAACCGGACCAACCAACAAAGACAAATCTATCGCGCTTGAGCCAGTCATCGACGACGTCGAAGACGCCTCGATCGGCTCCAGCACGGCCCATTGCAATGGTCATCTCAAATCCTCTTAGTATGGCATCAAGTCCTATAGATAAAGGGTTGGGAATATATAAACAACCCTTTGAGGACATGGGGATGTCACAAGCACCCACCCATAGGATGGCCGTAATCGCCATCAGGTAGGATCTTGGCCTGTACTTTATGATAAATAGACTTTCGTTTTTTTACAATCTGTCACGTACTTCTCAGATTTGGCAGAATCTCAAAATGACGAGACCAAGGGAGCTTGAGCTATTTTCTGAGAATATTTTGTAAATTTTTATGTCAAGTTTAGGGGCGTTTACCTGATAAAGTCATCATTTGCGCTTCTCAGAAAGCCAAAGACATCATATAAATGCATCGTATTTTATAGTTTCGATCCGATTATCTTCGGTAGGGTACAGGGTGAGCTACAGCGTAAGGTTAACTTTGCCTATGTATCGATAGGGGGCTCCTCAGTCACTGCTCTTATGTATCAGAACACTTCGCTCAGAATGATACGCTAGATGGATGATTAGTTTCAGATGGGTGGTTAAGCCACTGTCTGAAGGGTTAGGAGATACTAAAAGTTCAGCGCATGTATAATTCGAGCGTCATCGGCGGTAGTGTCAGTATTTCTGGTAACCGTCTGTTTATATATGAGGTCAAAGGCCTAGGCTCAATTGCCGGGAGCATAGCACCCGTGCGTCAGAGCGGGAGCACCTTCGTTACAGTCCCTTATCAGCGTATGGCCGAAGAAACGCGGCGCATCATGCGTATGGGGGGTGAAATTGTTAGCATTCGTCCAGCAAATGGCGATATGCCAACCGTGCCTGTGGCTCAAGTAGCACCTGCAGCAAAGAAACCCATGGCCGAAACCAAAGCTAAAGCTAAGAAACCCGGTGCTAATGTACCGATTAATATTTACAAGCCCAAGACGCCTTACCTGGGTGAATGCCTATCCAACGAAGCCCTAGTGGCAGACGGTGGTATTGGCCTCGTTCAGCATATTAAATTTGATCTGTCTGAAGGTGATTTGGCCTATGTGGAAGGCCAAAGTATCGGTATCATTCCTGAGGGTACTGATGAGAATGGTAAGCCCCATAAGCTGCGGTTATACTCCATCGCATCTACTCGCCATGGGGATGATGTAGACGATAAGACCGTATCCCTTTGCGTTCGTCAGCTTACCTATAATCATCCTGAGAGCGGTGAAACGATCAACGGTGTTTGCTCTACCTATCTCTGTAATCTAGAGCCTGGTACAAAGGTAAAGATTACTGGCCCTGTTGGTAAAGAGATGTTGTTGCCTGACGATCCTGATGCCAAGGTGATCATGATGGGGACAGGGACAGGTATTGCTCCTTTCCGTGCCTATCTGTGGCGCATGTTTAAAGATAAAGAGCGTGAAGCAAATCCTGACTATACGTTTAATGGATTTGCCTGGTTGTTCTTTGGTGTGCCTAAGACGCCTAATATTCTGTATAAGGAAGAGCTGGAAGAGATGCAGGCCCAGTATCCTGACAACTTCCGTTTAACCTACGCCATTAGTCGTGAGCAGCAAAACTCCGAAGGTGGTCGTATGTATATCCAGCACCGTATTGCCGAGTACGCTGATGAACTTTGGAGTCTGATTCAGGAGGAGAAGACCCATGTTTACATCTGCGGTTTGCGCGGTATGGAAGGCGGTATCGATGAGGCGTTAACAGCAGCAGCGGCTAAGACCGGTACTGATTGGACTGATTACCGTAAAGGTATGAAGAAAGCCCATCGCTGGCATGTTGAGACTTACTAAGTCTTACTGACTTGGTCGGGTAGCAACATCCAAATAAATATTATGTAAAAGCCAGGTGAGTCTGACGGTTCCCTGGCTTTTACAATAATTTGTGGTAAATCGAGCGGGATAGCACATTGGTTTTCAAGGTTGGATTATTGGGTCTGGGTACGGTAGGCACTGGTACGGCCAAAATTTTGTTAGACGCGGCCCAGCGTCATCCGTTGCTACAAACCTTAGAAATTCATAAGGTGGGTGTACGTTCTTTGGATAAGCCTCGGTCAGTTAATTTACCAGAGATGTGTTTAACCACTGACCTCGAAGCAATAGTGACTGATCCCGATATCGATATTGTGGTGGAAGTCATTGGGGGATTAGAGCCTGCTCGGTCACTGATTTTGGAGGCGATTGAGGATGGCAAGCACGTGGTGACGGCTAATAAAGCTATCATCTCTCGATATGGGAATGAGATTGCTGAAGCTGCCAAAAAAGCGGGTGTGTACGTGCTCTATGAAGCGGCTGTAGGTGGCGGAATTCCTGTTATTCAACCGTTGCAGCAGGCGCTTGGGGTAAACCGGATCGATGCGGTCACTGGCATTATTAATGGAACCACCAACTATATATTGACTCGCATGCAGTCAGAGGGGGGGGACTTTGCTCCGATTTTGGCGGATGCTCAGGCCCTGGGCTATGCAGAGGCTGACCCGACTGCTGATGTAGATGGTCTAGATGCAGCTGATAAGATTGCCATTTTGGCGTCCATTGCCTTTGGAGGAAAAATCCGCCGCGAGGATGTCTTTACGGAAGGTATTCGCAATGTCAGTGCATCGGATGTGGATTATGCGAAAACCTTAGGATTCGTGATCAAGCTGCTTGCGATCGCAAAACAAAACCCCAACGCTGACACTATCCAACTCCGTGTTCACCCTACACTAGTACCGCTCAAGCATCCCCTAGCCAGTGTCAACGATGTTAACAATGCAGTACTCGTTGAAGGTGACCCCATTGGCCAAGTCATGCTCTACGGGCCAGGTGCAGGAGAAGGTCCTACCGCCAGTGCCATCGTGTCGGATGTGATGGCCATTGCCGCCACTCTCCACATGGAGTCTCCGGCTGAAGAAAAACTACCGAATCCGCTGTTAAGCCATGCCTACAGCGACTATAAGACCATTAGTCCGATGGAGGAATTGGAAAGTCGCTTTTACCTGCGGCTAATGGTGAAGGATCGGCCTGGAGTCATTGGCCATTTAGGCGAAATTTTTGGTAGACATCATCTGAGTCTCGAATCCATCGTGCAGATTGGTTTGCAGGACAGTTTGGCAGAACTCGTGATCGTCACCCATGAAGTGCGGGAAGGCGAGTTCCAGAAGGCTATTGCTGTTCTCAAAGATTCAGCGGATGTGGATTCCATTGCCAGCGTTTTGCGAGTTTTGGGATAGACAGAACGTCTGTGCGATGGAAGATAAGGCGTTTGAAGCTGTTCCTGGGGACGTTCTGTATACGTGGATATTGCAGGCTCGATCTGATGCCCAAAAAAACAATGTCCCTTTGTACGAGGTGGACTGGTTTTTGCAGGGAGTTAGCAGCCTGAGCCCGTCGGAACTAAGCTTAGGGCTGTATCGAGATCGGGTTGTGCCTTTGCGGCATTCACTGGATTGGTTAACTCAGCAGTGGCAGCGCCGTTTGACCGAACGAGTACCGGTGCAATATCTGGTGGGTGAGACGCCGTGGCGGGATTTAATGCTGACGGTGACACCAGATGTGTTAATACCTCGGCCTGAAACGGAGCTGATGGTGGAGATTATGCAGGCGTGGGTAAAGCAGAACAAAAATCTTCCAGAGCCTATGGTTTGGGCTGATTTGGGGACAGGGAGTGGGGCGATTGCGATCGCAATCGCCAAAGCCTTCCCCGATGCCCAGGTACTAGCTGTTGATATTAGTTCAGAGGCTTTGCAGGTTGCTCGTCAAAATGCCCAGCGCAATGGAGCTAACAATCTTGAGTTTCATCAAGGCAACTGGCTTGAGCCGTTAAGGGATTGGCGTGGCAAGTTGTCTGGTGTGATTACTAATCCGCCCTATATTCCAAGTCAGATGGTGCTGGATTTAGAGCCTGAAGTCACTAACCATGAACCCCATCGGGCCTTAGATGGTGGAAATGATGGGTTAGAGGATATTCGTCTGCTCATAGCGAAAGCTCCAAAATTTTTGCAGCCCGGTGGTCTGTGGTTGACAGAACATATGCAGGGACAGGCGCAAACCATTGCCGCTATGCTGGCAGCTACAGATATCTATAAGGACATTCAGATTCACCCAGATTTAGCTGGCATTGAGCGATTTATCTCAGCGACATTTAGTCCTTGGATCCCGGCAATGTTGAAACCAGCTAGAGTTTTTAAGTAATCCAACATGCTCATAAATCATGGCATCAGCTCCAGTAGAACTTTCGGCCTATGATCTTGAATGGCCCGCCAAGTTTAAAGCTGAAAAAGCCTTCTTGATAGAGGTCATTGGTCATTGGCTTTGGGGCAGTGTTGAGCATGTGGGCAGCACTGCCGTGTCAGGCCTTTTGGCAAAACCAGTGATTGACATCATGTTTGGGGTGAAATCGCTGGAGGTTTCAAGGCCAGCAATTGATGTGTTGACCAGGAACGGCTATCAATATTTTCCCTATAAACCGGATGTCATGCATTGGTTCTGTAAACCATCCGATGCTGTGCGGACACACCACCTCCACTTAATTCCCTATGAAAGTGAGCTGTGGCAAGAGCGAATTCGGTTTCGGGATTTGCTTCGTTCTAACCGTGCGATCGCTAGCGACTACGCTGCCTTAAAACAGGCGTTAGCTGAACGTTATCACTATGATCGCGAGGCCTATACCCAAGCAAAATGGCCCTTTATTCAACGAGTTTTGGAGATGGCCAAATAATCATAGGGTCTGATGCGACCGCTTGCTCAGAACCTATGGCTTGATGAGGTGTAGGACAGTTTGGTTTCTATCCCGTGTAAGCCTTTGCTGATTGGTTTCCCGCTAGAATGGTTGCACTGAGGGCGACTGCTTTACTAGCGTGAGCGTTGCTGATCCTGAGGAGGATTTGATCTGGAAGTTCCTGATCAATAGCACTTATTTCAGATCGATTCATCTTGTAAATCAGCAACGGCCTGTGTGGACTATGGTTTCGTTAGCCCGTAAAAATCTACTCAAAGACCTACCACGGTTTCTGGTGGCCCAAGCCGGTATTATGTTTGCCGTCAGTTTGGTCACAATCCAAACTGGTATCCTTAAGGGGTTTACTCGATCGACAACGCTGCTGATTGATAATTCGGCTGCCGATATTTGGGTTGCGTCAGAAAATATCGTTAACTTTGAGCTCACTGAACCGTTTCCCTATGTGCAGGTTCAGCGGGCCCAATCAATTGAAGGGATAGCCCGTGCAGAGGCACTCATCATGGGGTCAGGCCGCTGGTATGCGGACGGTAATCTGACAACGCTACGGGTGTTTGGGTTTGACCCCAATGGACAACTATTTCGTCCCGGTGAGGTTTCCGATGCAACACTGAAAGCTTTAAGTGCTCCCTATTCAGCGTTGATTGACCGCACCAATATGCGTTCATTTCGGATTGATGGTGTGGGAGATACGGCTCGCATTCGTCAGTTGCCGGTCATGGTAGTCGGCTTGACCCAGGATACCCAATCTCTGGTTTCTAGCAAATTTGTTTTCACATCTTTGTTGAATGCCAATGCCTATATTAGTTCTGGGTTTTCGGCTGGATTAACCTGTCAGCTTGGGAATGGTGATATTACCTGTGTGAATGCCTATCAGCGTGATCCAGATGCGGCGAGTGCTGATGTGGGTGATCCAGAACCGCTCAGCTCAGATTCTCCGGTGACCTACATTTTGATCAAAGCTGAGCCGGGGGAAAATTTACAAACTCTCAAGCAACGCATAGAGTCTTCTCTGTCGGGAACTAAGGCGTTCACTAAGGATGAACTGATTAATATCACCCAGGCCTATTGGCAGAATCGTACGGGCATAGGTTTTATCTTAGGGTTAGGGGCCATTGTCGGTGTGATTGTCGGCATGGTAGTGGTGGCTCAGATTTTGTATACGTCGGTTTCTGAAAATCTGCGGCAGTTTGGCACCCTCAAGGCTATGGGGGCTTCAGATTGGGATATCTACAGCGTGATTTTAGAGCAGTCGCTGTGGATGGCGGTGTTGGGCTATGTGCCAGGTTTATTGCTGTGCTGGGGAATAGGCACTTGGACGGCGGCGACCCAAGGGATTGTGGTGTTGATTACCCCCCTAAGTGCTTTTGGGGTATTTGGCATCACGGTTGTGATGTGTGTTGGGGCTGCTGTTTTTGCGATTCAGAAGGTGACACGGGTGGATCCGGGAATTGTGTTTAAGGCATAACCGCCTGAGATGAAGAGAGACGTGAATGTGAGGTGTGAGTTTAAGAATTAATGGTTGCGATCGCAGCAAATAACATCCAAATGTCCTTTATGTCGGGCACCACTGAAACCAAGGTGCTCAAGGGCATTGATCTGGCCATTCCCCGTGGTCAAATTCGACTGATGATGGGGCCTTCTGGGTCTGGAAAAACGACGCTGCTATCGATTTTGGCAGGGATTTTGACGCCTACAGCCGGGCATGTAGAGCTACTGGGCCAAGAAATTACAAAGCTATCGCCCAAAGAACTTACCGCTTTTCGCCGTGACCACATCGGCTTTATTTTCCAAAGCTTTAATCTATTTCCTGCCCTCACTGCTTTGGAAAATATTGAGCTAGCCCTACAGATCAAGCATAAAAAAGGATTGGCTATCAAAGAACAAGCTTTTGATTTACTAAAACAGGTGGGGTTAGGTGATCGGGCAAATAATTTACCAGCGGATCTATCGGGTGGTCAAAAGCAGCGAGTTGCGATCGCCCGGGCGCTGGCTGGTGAGCCGGAATTAATTATGGCTGATGAGCCCACAGCGGCACTGGATTCTGCCACTGGCCATGATGTAATCGAGCTAATGCAGTACTTAGCGAAGAATAAGGGCTGCACAGTGCTGATCATTACCCACGATCCACGCATTACCGATGCTGCCGATGAGATTACTTACTTAGAAGATGGCGTTTTAGCCAAGCAATCAAGTTTAGTTACTGGATTGCACTGAGGAAGCTTTAATTGATTTCATTCTATTGTTAAGCTTTGGTAGAGGTATTGTGTAAAATATTAGCTGCTATGACTAATGTTTCTCAAGTCGAAACTTTTCTTAAGAACTTGAAAATCATGCTCTATTAGGTAATAGCTAATCTATATAAAACTTTCAAAATAAATCATCGACTCTAAAGGTGTTCTTGAGGATGATTTTTTAGGATCTTAGACCAATTCTCAAATAGGTTCTATAGCTTGGATGGACTTCCCAGATAAGTTCATCGTTTCTATTTTTATCAGTGGTGAATAAATCTGGATCATCACAAAAATTTGTAAAATTGATACTATCTCCGGCAGAGTTAGAAAGGAAGCCTATTTTATAAAGAAAGGCTCCTAATTGTTCAGGTTCTGAGTATGGGAAAGAGTCAACATCAGGTACTTTGCTATCTCCTCTTTTTACTATATATTTATACTGAAGTAAAAGGGTTAGTTCAGTATATTTGTACCTAGCTTTCCCAGCTCGAAAAGCATCAATTAAATTATCTAAGTCACTGAATTGATGATCATGTTCCTTTATAAGATCGTTTTTTCGAAATTTGCCAAATGTTTCCATAACATCTGAAATTTGTTGGATTCCAACCCTGTTAAATTTAGTTTTATGAGTCTGTTTTGCAGCCATACGACATAGCTGTCCCATCCATCTAGGGCGATTGTTAGAAAGAGTTTTTATAGGGACAAAAGGAGAGCCGTCTTTATTTCCCCATCTCATAGGAAATGTAAAAACCAACTTAAATAAAGATCCGTGATTTCTTTGAAAATCATACTCAACCTCTTTTGAATTAGGATGGTTGCGCCTAACATATGAGTGGATTCTTTTCGCAAGCATATTTTGAAGTTGCGCACGAGTCCAGTTAATCTCAATGATATATTGCTCCCATTTATCTAGATCTTCAATATGACTAAGGCTATTCCATACATCACTTCGTACAGTAGATCGAATTTTTAAGTTCTTTAAATCTGTCGCCAAAGATCGAATAGCTGAAAAGAAAGAACTCACTCTGATCTGATACTCTTCACTATTTATGAATTTAGCGTCAATGTCATCTATTAAAAGCCAAACATCTGTATTTTTGTTTTTCGCATTGTAGCTGGACAGTAGTTCTTTCCAATTACTAGGTACCGAATCTTGTATCGCTACATCTAACAAAGGTATTTTGCTTTGAATTCTAGTTATAAGGGCACCAACAATATTCTTGTTTTTGATTCCCTCAAGTTCCGCAGCTTCAACCATAGACATAGATTCATGTGTGAAAGCGAAGCCAATTCTTTTGCCTATTTCTATATTTATTTGCTTGCATATTATTTGACGCCAGTAGTTCTCAAGATATGCCTGATCTTTATCTTCAAATTCACCTAAGCCAAGTAAGTCATTGCCTGTAGTTTTAACAACAATTGGACTATTGCTAATATCAGTTTCTAGCTTATATTGAAGTCTTGAAAGAAGTGCTGACTTTCCCATTCCTTTGCGAGCACTAACAACGCAAAGCCGATTGTTTGGATCATAAAAGTCTTGAAAATCATCTAAATCAATAAAGTATGAATCTAGTACTTCAGGTACTTCATCTTCTCCAGCATCATTACCAAAAAGACTTTTATCACTCAATTTGATTTTCAAAGGAGTATACATATTGATCGAAGATAAATGGCTCACGCTAGTATAGCCAAGGTTTGATAATCACCATCACTCATCAAATTAATTTGATATTCAAATCATGATTCAGTAATTGTGAGCTCGCCTGCAATGCTGGTCAGAATTTCAGCTGCTAAACAGGGTTGTTGTCCCAGAGTTCGCATTGCTTTCTCCCCAATAATTCAGCCACAGTGGTTATAGATGCGAACATAGCGGTTAAGATGCAGTGAACTAGCTCATCATTCAGAAGCGCATTTTAAGAAAAAAATTACTAATAGGCTCTTGGATTCTACTAATGATTCGGACTAGTAGTTTAAGTTGATAGGCTGGAGCTTTTACCCCTGCAGTATTACCTAGAATTTTGAACGTTTCGCTAATGAATAACTCCCTAACGGAGATGATGAAATGTTTGATAGAGAGAGCTGTTTCTGCACGGGAAGTACAAAAACTTAACGAATTTTGCTCAGATCCCAATGGCATTTGTGAGATCGATTTTTAGCCAATAAACATGAGCCAAACGATTAGCTTTACCTCACTCTGATACTTTATGAATTTAAGGGGGGCACTAAAAAAAACTCGATTTTGCTCAATTTCTTGCAGGGTGTTGAGCGAAAAAACTAGCTACCCCGATGTAGCAGGGAATAATCATAGCTGCGTCTTAAGCTCTAACCGACGCGGCTGTTTTATGTTCGAAGATTTTATTTGCACTCCATAACGAATTGTTGAAACGATGAGTCAAAAAAGTTGGAAGATTGCTCAGCTGATGGGTGGACTGAGCCTTTTGGTAGCGCTGGCAAGCTGTACGGCCACGACGGTCGCGGAACAATCTGAAGCATCGACCGAGCCAGACACCCAAGAACTGGCAGAGTCAGCATCGGATCCTGCTACAGACATTGCTGATGCTTCCGCTGATCCGTTATCGACTGAATCAGAAACTGAAGCATCTCTTCCTACTGAGCCAGACTCTGAGATTGACCCCAGTGATGCGTTCACCAATCGAACCGATGCCAATGGTAACGTGCTGCCAGAAATTGTGGATGGTTTAGTGGTGGGCATGGACTATGAAGATGCCCGCAGCCTGATTATTGGCGATATCTGGGCTCCTAAGACTGTACCCCCCGCTAATTTAGAAAATATAGCCGTTAAATCTCTCTATGATGCTGGTTATGAAGAGATTCGTGACTGTGCAGGCACGGGTTTGGGGCTGTGCCGCATGGAGTTCATTGAGCGAGACGGATTAGTCTTTGTGGTGGTTGTTACCACATCGGAAGATACGCCAAAAGTTTGGACGTGGTCTGTGGAATAGACAAGGGATAGGGCTGCTACTTAACGACCTGCAGCTCTTTCGCAATGCCTGTCAAAATATCAGCCACTGAGCGGGGCCGCCAACCCAGGTCTCGCATAGCTTGTTCATCACTGATGCGGACACAGCGGTCATAGATATAGTGGACTAGCTCACTATGGGTAATGCTGATAATAAGATCGCACGCTTACTTGCTAGCCGCTTAGACATATTTAGACATAGTATTATTGTTCTACTCAATTGCTGTCTGACTCACACTTGCTAGGATCTATACAAAGAACCAGAGTATTCAAATGGCATTTGTAATCACTGCGGGTCTGCCCCCCTTAGAGCTAAATACTGATGGTGTTGTCCTGGTTGGTAAAACTCGGGTTACTTTGGACACTGTGGTGAACGTTTTTAAGCAAGGCACAACTGCCGAAGAAATTGCCTATCGCTATCCGGTACTGAGGCTAGCCGATATATATGCCACAATTGCCTTCTACTTAAATCATCATCAGATGGTTGATGAATATTTAGTAGAACGCCAGAGTCATGCTCAAGCAGCCCAAAAGTTAAACGAAGCTCGCTTAGACCCCAATGGCATTCGTGATAGACTGCTAGCCCGTAAATAGGAATCTATATAGCTGTCAGCTCATTGGCAATATCGGTCAGAATTTCAGGCACTGAGCGAGGCTGCCAACCCAGATCTCGCATGGCTTTTTCACCACTGATGCGGACACAGCGATCGTAGATATAGTGGACTAACTCATTATTTAGAGGCGCATTCCAGGAAAATAGCTTGCCAATGGGGTCCAAAATACCGCCAATGGCTCTAACCAATGGTTTGGGTGCATCAGCTGGAGCGCTTACCCCGACTCCATCGCCTAGAATCTTGAACATTTCGCCAATGGATAGTTCTCCGGCAGAGATGATGAAATGTTCGCCAGAGGGAGCTTTTTCCGCAGCCAAAACCATGGCCTGGACAAGGTCGTCCACATGGACAATGCCGGTGATGCGATCGCACCCCGGCCACAATGGCAGCCGCCCCTTCAAAAACAACTTAATCACCGGCCCAAAGTGCGGATCATCCGCTCCAAAAATTCCCCCCGGCATCAAACTTACCGCCGCAAACCCATCGGTTACATGCTGATTCACCAATTGCTGCGCCTTGTACTTCGTCTCATCATAGGCAGACGAAAATCCTGTTTGCGTACGTTGATAGGTCTCATCAATCACCTGACCAGCCGTATCACCATAGATGCCAATGGTGCTGCAATAGATCAGTTTGGGAGGATGATCTTGAACCCTGATCGCCCCCAAGACTGTACGAGTCCCTTCCACATTCACCCGCTCCATCCTGGCCGCATCCACAATACCCAAATCAACACAAGCAGCAATGTGAAACACCACATCCACCCCTGCCATCGCCTGACTAAGTATTGCTGCATCAGTAATGTCACCGTAAGCTAGTTCAATATCCATGTTTGCGAGCCGTGACAGATCGCTCGTGCGGCGAACTAAGCCAATGACCTTATGCCCCTGGGAGCTGAGCAGCTTAACTAAATGGGAACCAGTGAAGCCATTTGCTCCTGTAACAAGTGCTTTCATGCGTTTGCTTGATGCTTTTTAGTAAACCTGATGAACCCAAGGGATCTAATGCCAGTGACTCTGGGCTTAAGCTGTTATCGTAACGGAAATCTCGTCGTTTTTATGGATTGTACAACCGACACAGCTGCATTAATAAAGCAGCTAAGATGAGACAGCTAAGACAACGTTGAACTAATAACTCAGCCATCATCACTAATTTCATTTATTCAAATGAGTAGTTTTGGTTTACCTAAAACCAAAAAAACGCTGAATAAAAGATTGCTTTTCTACTTTACATATTTACCTAAAGCAGGATGCTTTTAGAGTATCCCATTGAATGAAAACAACAATTGAAAAGTCTGACTTTGTTCTGACTCCCTATATGCAGAGCAATAATTGGCGTGCTACATATCAGGTCTTAAACACGCTGATTCCATACATTCTTCTATGGGTTTTAGCCGTAAAAGTTGCCAAAATCTATATTTGGCTCATACCTCCAATCATCATTCTTTTAGTACTTTTCTCATTGCGCTGCTTTTCTTTAATGCATGATTGTGGACATTACTCACTTTTTCGGTCTAAAAAAGTCAATCGAGTCGTTGGCTTTATTTTTGGTCTTGTTAATGCGATGCCCCAATATTGGTGGTCGCGAGACCATGCGTATCACCACAAAACCAATGGTGATTGGGAGCGATATCGAGGCATTGGCGATTTCTTATCGACTAAAGAGTATGCTCAGCTGACTCCATCAGAGCAAAATTTATATAGGATGCTTAGACATCCATTGATGGCATTTCCTGGTGGCTTTTTCTATCTAGCCTTTAAACCCAGAATAATTTTCGTTTTGGGTATTTATGATTTTATTTGTCATGGCTTTAGTTGCTTAAGGTCTACGCCTAAAACGAGCTGGTCGGCTATACTTTCTTCCCATCAACCGAAGCATTGGTCTACAGCTGCTGAGTTTTGGGATATCTTGCTCAACAATATTTTTGTGGTTAGTAGCTGGTTTTTACTTTGTCGTTGGCTAGGGACAGGATTTTTCTTGGGAATTTACTCCGCTGTACTGACGCTCTCAGCGGCAATTTTTATCAATGTCTTTTTTGTTCAGCACAATTTTGATGGAGCCTATGCCCACAAAACGGAAGGCTGGGACTATTTAACGGGGGCTATTGAAGGCAGTAGTTATTTAGAATTGCCCACTATTTTAAAGTGGTTTACGGCTGATATTAGCTATCACAATATCCATCATCTTTCTGAAAGAATTCCTAATTACAATCTGAAGGCATGCCATCAGAAAAATAATCATCTTCTTTTAGATTCAAAGACAATTAAGATGAGCGAAGTGTTGGACTGCGCTCAGTTTATTTTGTGGGATTCTGATGCTAATAAATTAGTATCTATCGAGGCATTTCACCGTGATCAGGCTAATACCTTTTCGTAAATTCGATAGGTTTTGTAGATGGTGGCTCCGGTGCTTTCAATGATGTTTCGCGATCGCATGTTGTCCTCATAGACCCAAGACAGTTCGGAACGCTTATAGGGGGGATTTTTCTCTGTGCCCCCCTTCATGCCTAAATACACCACTGCCAACGCCACCATGTTGCGACTGTATTCCGGTAGCGTACAAATAGCCAAAACCCTTGCTTGGTCAATCTTGCGACGGAACCAAAGAAATTTGAGAATACCAAAAATATTAAGCTTGCCCTTCACATGCTTAAGGGCAATGTTGTAATCCGGCAGAGCCATAAAAAAGCCAACCATTTTGTTGTCGGAGTCTTTTTTCGGGTCTTCTGCAATCACGAAAATATCCGTATCTACCAGAGTCTGCAGCTCCCGCGCCTCCACCATAAACTCCTCTTCAGTGCGGGCACTAGAACTCCAGTTATGGGCAAATGCTGTGGTGAACAGCTCGTAAATTTGACGACAGTCTTGCTCAAATGCTTTGCCTTTAGTATGGATGGTGCGAAACTTAATGCCAGCTTTCTGCGCGATCTTATAACCCCGTTCAAAGCTGTCGGGTAAAGGTTGATCCAGCGGTAAATCATAGGCGTAGACATCCTTAGCCTTGTGCCAGCCGTTGGCCTCCATGATATCCAGATAATACTGAGGGTTATAGGGCATCATCAGCATCGGGTCCGAATCAAACCCATCTGCCAAAAAACAACAGTTATTATGGGTCGATAGATCAATGGGACCGCGAGCTACAGTCATGCCCTGCTGTTTGAGCCAGTTGGTAGCTTCATCTAGTAGTGCCTGACCGATGTTGTGATTGTCGACGCATTCAAAAAAGCCCATGAGCCCAACCGATTTACCTTCACGTTCAATCAGGCGATCATTAACAGCCGCAACAACTCGACCTACAGGCTGTTCATTGTGGTACGCAACAAACTGCTGTAGCTTGCCGTATTGAAAAAATGAATTCTTCTCTGAAAACTTTTTAGCCGTACTCGACTCGATGGGGGCAACCCAATGGGGGTTATTGCGGTATACGTAAGATGGGACCGCGAGAAAGTCAGCTTTGTCTTTGGCGGTAGTGACCGTCTTGATGGAAAAATTACGCATAGCTGGGAAAGTCGGAACTGGGGAGTAGAGAGTAGGAGATGAAACCAAAATAAAGCCACATCTTAAGGAATAAATTTGAGTTTATTCCCCCATTACCTATGCCCTACTCCCTATTGCCTTTTTACCTAAGCGTACTGAGCAACCGCACCGCCAAGCTTCTGACGGACAGCAACCATGGCTTCTATTAGCCGATCCATTTCGGCTTGGGTATGAAGCGCATTGGCCGTAATCCGTAAGCGAGGCTTAGCAATAAACCAGATGGCCGAAACCCAAATGCCGTGTTCTTCCATGAGGGCGCGAGCAAAGGATTTGGGATCTAGGTCAGGGGGAAGCAATACGGGGACAACGTTAGTCTCACCGATGGCGTCAAAACCAGCAGCAATCAGCTTAGAGCGCAGATAACGAGTATTAGACTGCAACTTAGCCACGCGTTCTGGCTGACTGCGTACCTGGCGGATACTCTCTAATGCTGCTGCGGTGACTGGTGGGGGAAGAGAAATAGTACCGATGGAGGTGGGGGACACATCCAAAAGGTCAATGAGCTCTCGGTTTGAGGCACTAATGGCGGCACCTGCGGAGCCTGCAAACTTTGAAAAAGTCGTCATGATGATGGGTACAATGCCACGGTCAATCACAGACTGGGGAGTAATTCCAAAGTGGTCGTAAATGCCTTCACCTTTTCCACCAATGGCACCACTGGCATGGGCTTCATCCATGACCACAACGCTGCCGGGGTAGTCTTCCATGATGTCTAACATGCGGGGCAGCGGTACCACATCACCATCCATGGAAAAGACCGCGTCAGAAATTACAATCACCCGGTCATCAGGACGCACATAGCGGCGCATCTTACGCTCTAGATCGTCCATATCACAGTGACGATAGGCTTTGA
This sequence comes from Leptothoe sp. LEGE 181152, assembly GCF_032906605.1. Lineage (NCBI taxonomy): Bacteria > Bacillati > Cyanobacteriota > Cyanophyceae > Nodosilineales > Cymatolegaceae > Leptothoe > Leptothoe sp. LEGE 181152. Next base: position 47,126 of record NZ_JASATU010000004.1, on the reverse strand, counting down.
CCCGCACCTTGGGACTATGGCCGAACATCTTACCTGAGCGATTATCGGCATTAACCACGGCTGCAATAATGCAACCGTGGTTCAGCACGTCGCTAAAGATAATCGTCTCACGGGTATGCTGGAACCCTTGAACAGGTACTGCTAGATGGCAAAAACCATCCATTAATGCCTGTAAGGCCATCCATGCATTAAGAAACAACTGAGTATGGGGCAAATGCTTGAAAGCAGAAATTTCCTCCTCTAGCTGACGATGTAAGTCAATGCGACCACTTAGGACTGAACAAGAGCTGTTTGAGGTGCCATAACGACGAATGGAGTCGATAGCAGCCTGTGTGACAGCATCATCTTGCGCCATACCTAACACGTCGTTGGTACAAAACGTCAGAACCTGATGCCGTTTACCAGTTCCCTGTTCTTCTACATCAATCTGATTGCCATTTTTATGGTGGCAAATAAACTTGTCAGGGTATAACCCGCTTGCATGTAAACGCTGCACGTAGTCATTAACGACTTCCACAATTTACTCCTCATCACCTACATTGAGCATATCAATCAACCAAGGTCTGAGCCTAGAAAGCCGATGAACCTATAGGTACAACAGGCCTTGGCAACGGAGGCTTGGGTATCCCCAAGCGGGCGAATCACACAAGCATACCGTTACTAACCTCCTGAGATGGTGGGATAGAAGACTCTTTGGCTGCTTCTAAAGAAGATGAATGCGAAACTTCTAAATGCTCATATTGACTGACTATGACTCTTTGTAGAGCAATAATTGCTGGATTAACTTCGACGTAGTTGCGATGGGGGTCGATGGAGTAATTACGTTGTTCACTTTCCATCATTTCTACGTCTTGATGTAGAAACTTAAGAAAAATACTGTTCAAAATCACTTTTTCGAGCATTCTGGCTACGGGACCCGTCAGTAACCATTGGGGTAGTGGCAGCTTTAGGAACATTAGAGAAAAGGATTTTGTTTCGGTGGGGCCGATGGGCAACCGCATCAGATAAAGCGAGGAAACTGACTCTAAGGCGGTTGCATAGTGGGGGTATTGATAACGGATAGAGACGTTGCGGGTGCTACTGTCACTGCCTTTAGTGCCTAATCCCAGAAGCTTACTCAGAAAGCCCTTATAAGAGACTTGGTAATCGGCTGATACGCTGTTGTCATCTTGCTTTAAATTGAGCAGCTTGGGGTCATACCAGCCCTGCAGATCTTTGTGTAAAAACCCATGGAAGACGTCCATTGTATTTTCATTACAAATGGAAAAATGGGCCTGAAAATGTCCAGGAATACGCACCATAAACCAGCCTGGCTGATTATATTGAGGTACTTCTGGTAAAGGTTGGTGTTCAGCTAATTCAGCATCTCCTGGAAAAACCCAAACAATGCCATAGGCTTCGCGAGTAGGGTAGCGACGGGCTTGGGCACAGGGTAACTTTTGTTCCTTTGGGTAGTAAGGGATGCTAACACACTGACCCTCTTGATCAAACTCCCAACCATGGTAGGGACAGACCAGATTGTTGCCGTGAACCTCTCCTTGATGCAGTTCTACTCCTTTGTGGGGACAGGCATCCGCTAGCGCGTTAACGTCTCCATTGGCATCACGATAGAGCGCCAAAGAAGATTCCCAAACTCGGACAGATACTACTTCCTCGGGCTTGAGCTGATCAGCCCAAAAAACTGGATACCAATAGTTAGGGTTGATACCAACAGCACGTGCGCGGCGATATATGGGTTGACCTTTGAGAACAGTAGATGCTTCCATCTTCTAAAGCTAGAATTACAGGTTAAAAAATTATCATCATTAAAGTCTTTCCACTGTACGAGACCTAACTTGATTTTTGCTGAGTAAAGCCCTAGTAAACTCAGATTATCGACTCAAATCGGATTTCATTGTGATTGCAGTATGACGGTAGTCAACATCCTACCGATGCGATTTAGTGACGCTTCGATAACTGGCAATGAAGTCCAATAAAAATATTTGAGCCGTCGGCTACAACATGGACAGCCACCTCAAATCAAAGTAGAGATATGCACGTAACAGCATTATTAAGGTTAGGTATAAGTTTTTGCTTATACCTAACCTTAATAACCAGTTATGGGTAATGTTAACATCTATTAACTTGTCGCGAACGACTGGCCCGTGGAGGTGCGTTTCCTGCAAGTGTTACTGTGTTCCCCCCTATGACCACTGTCTATCAGAAACCGGTTCCCCCTGAGCTAGAACGGCTTGATAAATTACCACCCCCCTCATCGCCAAGACGCCAGTCTTGGCAGGTGTTGGCTGTTCTGATGATGGCAGGCTGTTTGTCGAGTGCGGCTGGAGCCATCGTTGCACCCGTTTTTCCAGAAATTGTGGCTCAGTTTGAGCTGAGTAGTCGTTGGGCTGGAGTGTTAGTGAGCACCCATACGCTGACTACGGCTCTGGCTAGTCTTGTATTTGGTCTATTGGCAAGTCGCTTAGGCAGTGTGCGTATTTTGATATCTTGCCTGCTGGGGTATGCGATTGTTGGTAGCCTGGGTGCATTGGCCCAAGGTTTTTGGGGGGTTTTGCTGTCGCGGGCGCTAGTGGGCATTGCTAGCGGTGGCATTGGGGCAGGCAGTATTGGTATTTTGAGTAATCTTTATGATGGCGAAGCTCGTACACGCATGATGGGCTACGCTACCAGTGCCTTAGCTACGGCTACGGTTATTTTCCCAATTTTGGGTGGCTGGCTGGGGTTATACCATTGGCGCTGGGCTTTTGCTCTTTATGGCTTAGGGGTACCAGTGGCTCTGGCGGGTTTGTTGGTGTTGACTAAAGGAGGTCGCCGTGCGTCTGGTATGCCTCAAACTGGGGAGATTGGCAAAACTCTTCAGCAGAGTAGTGTGTTGCTGCTTTTGCTAGCTCTGGCGACAGCCTCAGCCATTTTTTATGTAGTAGTTGTATATGCACCGCTCTATCTCAAGGAGACGATCGACGCATCTTCCTTGTTAAACGGCTTTGTGTTATCTGCTCGTTCAGTAGGTGCGGCGGTGATTGCAGCGGTAGGTGCAGCTAAGGTTTCAAAACGGTTGGGAGCTGGTGGTGCGATCGCATCTGGCTTTTTCCTGATGGCCATTTCGTTGGCGACTATCCCTAATGTGCTCTCTCCGCCGTTAATGCTACTGGCCGGATTGCTCTTTGGTTTAGGGTTTGGCTTGGTAATGCCAAATTTCTACAGTGCGTTAGCCGATCTATCCCCTGATGCCCAACGTTCAGGATTGCTAGCCATTGGTACAGGTTGTGCCTCTCTTGGTCAGTTTGTCTCCCCGTTCATTTTTGGTCCAGTGTGGGCCGCCGCAGACACCAACGTGTTTTACATAGCGGCAATTATCGCTGCTACAGTAGGTGGGTTGAACTGGATGTATCGATAAAAGCGAACGTTTGATGATTCTTAAGCAGTCGCTGCTGAACTTTCTCAAAATAGGGGCCATTCCCCTACTGTTAACTGGGGTTGCGCTCAGGCAAATCATACTGGTGCAAACGCTTGGTCTGAGTCCGTGGCATGGGGGTGGGTTTGGTATGTTTGCCTCCATTGACCGTGACGAGCGTCGTGTCATTAAAACCCGTCTAATTGATTGCCAGCAGCAGCAAGAAATCATGTTGCCTGAGCTGGTGGCTGCATCGCCTAAATTTTTGAAGGCTGAAACCTATATTCATGTCAGCACCTTTCCAACACTCCAACAGTTAAGCCGCGTGGGCCAGCGTTTGCTTTCAATAGATTCTCAGAATCCTATTGCTGAACTTTATGGGGAAAATCGTGAGCAGGGTTGCGATACTAAAATTCAGCTACAGGCGTGGCGCTTGGTGTATGACGGTAAGACCATTGTCTATGAGCCGATTGCTGATCCGGTTGAGGTTGAGCTATGACCTGGGTCAAACAATGGAATCAATGGCTAGATAATCTGCTAGAACCGCCAACTTATTTGCTCGTACTGCGGCTGACAACGCTGCTGCTGCTGCTGCATGGCATTGATCACTGGCTGTGGACCATGTTGCCAGAAAAGCTTTTAGCGGCAGCTATGTTGCTCAATCCAAGCTTGGTGCGTCGGCCCTGGGTATGGCTAGGCATGAGCGCATGCCTTGTATTTAATAACCTTTGGCACTGGTCTACTTTAGTCAACCACGAATATCTCTACACTTACTGGGTGTTGGTGTGCACCATTGCAGTTTGGAGCCAAAAGCCTAAGCAGGTACTGCGCTGGAATTCTCGCTGGCTGATAGGGTTATGTTTCTTGTTTGCCACCCTTTGGAAATTTATCGGTGGCGAATATTTAGACGGTTCTTTTTTGCATCTGACATTTTTGCTAGATAGCCGTTTAGCCATGGGGGCTGTTCTCTTTGGTGGGTTGAACCTGACCACCCTTGCCGAGAATCGTCATATTTTTGAAACCATGCAGGCGTCAGCGGCTGTGTTAAATCCGCAAGAGCTAGCCACAACACCTCGTATGGCTGCTGCGAGTTTAGTGCTGTCCTACTGGACGATTTTGATTGAGGGGCTAGTCGCTGCTAGCTTTTTGCTAAAGGTGCCCCGTTGGCTGTATCAAAAGCGAGATTGGACACTCATAGTGTTTGTGATTACGACTTATGCTGTGATTCCAGTGATCGGGTTTGGTGCCCTACTAATGGTCATGGGGTTAATCCAGGCAAAAAGTAGTTTTATCGCTCGTACTTATTTAGGGTTGCTAATACTGATGCCTCTTTGGATGCCCTTACCCCAGGGGATATTTTGGTTGATCCAAAAAATATTTTTCCATGTGTAGGGATAGTTAGTCTTGGGTGTAGAGACTAACTATGGAACGTCTCTACACCCAAGATCCTCTGAGAGGAACCATGGTATGGCTAGCGGATTAACCGATCTGTGTATCCGGCGATTCTTGTAATAACCATAAACCGCTATAGGTCATGCCTGAATCATCGGGGCGGATGAGCAGGAAATGTAAGCCTTTGGACGTTACTTTGCGTTGTTCAAAGGCATTAGCTGCACCGCGTACATCGCTGTCTTCAAAGGTGGTAAGGACGAAGCGATCGCAAAGTCCCGCTTCCAAGATCAGTCCATCCGGCTGACCCGCTATATACTGCAAAAATGCAGGTTGCGTCGAATCTAACCACTGAGTCAACGCCATGGAGCGCTGACCACCATCAATCACTACACCCGGAATGAGGACCGTGCTAGATAGGCCAATTTCCAAAGGTAGTAGCTCTTTGGGGATGGAACGCACCGGTATCGCTTCGTATTGAAACCGCAGCAGATCGGCGTTGGATAGACCCGCAAACCGCCACGTTTCACCCCACAGATTATCTGGCAGAGGAATTGGTGTCGATCGCTCAATGGCAAATGGCGAATAGGCTTCTCCCGTGTAGGTTTTGAGATTTGAATACCAGGCGTTACGTTGCCGCAGCCATTGTTTTAAGGTAGGTAGCCTCCGTTGGGTCCCTACCGGGATATCCAATTCTCGACAGGCTACTTCCGTTAGGGTTTGGGTCTGGGGCCGAAAGACCTGTAGCACCTTGGGGCGATAGCCTGCTCGGTGGATGGCCTGCTTAATCTGATGACGTAGCCACATGGCATCGGCTTCAGGCTGCGGGCAGGTTTCCCCATAGCTGAAATCCATGTTTGGAGTACACACAAGTAACTCCCATAGGGGCTGATTGTCTGTGTTTTTTAAGGGGCGTCGGTAAAAGTCGAGTTGCCAGGGGGGACTCATGAAATATAGAGCTGGTTGACGTAGTCAGACACCATGCGATCGCTATTGAAAATAGGTGCAATGGTACGGATCGAGGCTTTCATTCGTTTTACCCAGGCGCGAGGAACGTGGTTGCGATCGCAATCATAATAAAGACGCACAATCTCCCGTTCGAGCTGGGAATAAAACGATTCTGCATCTATCGTATCTTGAACGTCCTGATCTCTTGTTTCCGCATCTTCACCAATTGTCCAGCCGTTGAGGTGGAGCTTGTAGCCTTCACACCACCAACCATCCAACACACTGAAATTAATGCCGCCATTGAGGGCTACTTTCTGACCGCTGGTGCCAGAGGCCTCCAGGGGGCGACGGGGCGTATTTAGCCAAAGATCAATGCCCTGGACCATAAGCTTGGCCGTATACATGTCATAGTCTTCGATAAAGGCAATGCGGTCTCGCAGGTCTGGGTGACGACTCCATTCCATGACTCGCTGGATGATGCGCTTGCCAGCGGTATCGTTGGGCCGAGCTTTACCGGCGATGATTAGCTGTACCGGTCGCTTCTGATTAGAGAAAATTCGGGTGAGCCGACTGAGGTCGCGAAAAATCAGGTCACTGCGTTTATAGTCGCTAAATCGTCGGGCAAAGCCGAGGGTGAGGATTTTAGGGTCCAGCAGACGCTCTACTGCATTGATGTCATCGGAGCATTCTTTGCGATCGCGCCTGGCCTTAAGCACCCGGTCTCGCGTGTAGGCAATTAGCCGTGCTTTAAGAATTTGGTGCCGCTGCCATAGACGTTCGTCGGGAATATGTTCAATTTTGCTCCAAGTTTCTGGATCGCTGATGCGCTCGGCCCAGTGTTTGCCTAAATAGTCTTGATACAGGTCTTCTAAAAGTGGGGCAATCCAGCTGCGGGCATGGATGCCGTTAGTGACATGACCAATGGGGGCTTTTTTGTCTGAGCGCTCGGCGTAGAGGTTTTGCCAGAGCTGTCGAGATACCTCACCGTGGCGCTTGCTCACCGCATTAGCCGTCCGGGTCAGCTGTAGTGCTAAAGCCGTCATGCTAAACACGTCAGGACTTGAGGCTTGATGTCCTAAGGCCAAGAATTCTTCACGCTCTAGTCCCAATCTGGGCCAATAATCGGCAAAATAGTTCTCCATCATCCCCACGGAAAATGCCTGGCCTGTGGGCACTGGTGTATGTGTTGTAAAGAGGGTGCGATCGCACACATAGGATTTGACATCATCTAGGGTGCCGCCCATTTGTTCGAGTTCAAACCTTGCCAATTCCAGTAAAGCGAAGGCTGCATGCACATCATTCAGGTGATAAATGGCAGGCTCAATGCCCAACGCCTGCAGCATACGTACACCGCCGATACCCAAAAGCATTTCCTGGGCCAATTGCTTATCCGGGTCACCACTGTAGAGTTGGGCCGTGATGTGTCGGTCTTCACTATCGTTTTCAATAATGTCTGTATCCAACAAGTACAGCAGACTACGACCAACTTGCACCTGCCATACTTGAGCTTTAACCATGCGCTGGCCAATGATGACCCGAATTTTGAGCCGTTGCCCATGCTCATTGCATACCGGAATCAGCGGCAGATTTTCAAAGTCATTACTCCTGTAATGACTTTCTTGCCAGCCACTGCGATTAAGGCGCTGGGAGAAATAGCCCTGGTGGTATAACAGGCCCACACCCACCATTGGTAGCCCTAAATCCGAGGCTGATTTGAGGTGATCGCCAGCTAACACGCCCAAACCGCCACAGTACAGCGGTAGAGATTCATGAATACCGTACTCGATGCAGAAATAGGCAACTGGGTTATCAGAGGTAATACTAGGGGCTACTTCTTGAGCCCAGGTATGGTCTCTATGGAGATAGGTTTGAAACTCAGCGGCTAGGGTTTGTAATCGTTTGAGGTAGTTTGGATCTTCTGCAAGCTGCCACAGACGTTCTGGAGTAATTGCCTGCATAAGCGCTACAGGATTGTGCTGACAGTCTTGCCAAAGGTCAGGGGCCAGCACCCGAAATAGGGACCCACGCTCAGAGGTCCAGCTCCACCAATAGTTATAAATGAACTGGGTTAAGGGTTTGAGTGGAGGAGGAAGCTTTGCACTGAGGGAGCGACGAAGATTCATGGGTGAAGGAGAGGTAAATAACAGAGGCACGGATCAGTACCTAATGTGGGCAGAAAAATAGCTGAGACTTGCTGCGGTATAGTAAACCAGTCGTAAATCTGTCTTTTAATTGTTTGCCCTGTCTATGACGGGGCAACGATTGTAGCGATTAATTTAGCCTCATAAGGCAATAGTTCATGGCTCCAGCACTTACCCAGTTTGGTCAACAAATGTCCCACCTCACAGGGGTGCGGGCAATCATGAAAGATATCATCGAAACCCTTCAGTCGGGACAGTCTGCAGACTTTATTAACCTAAGTGCAGGCAATCCGGTAATTTTGCCTGAGGTTGAGCAGCTGTGGCGCGACTGCACCACTGATTTATTGGCCAGTTCAGACTACGGCGAGGTGGTGTGTCGCTATGGGTCTAGCCGAGGCTATGAACCATTGATTGATGCGATCGCAACTGATTTTAATCAACGCTATAACCTGAGCCTCACCGCCGAGAATATCCTGATTACCCCCGGCAGTCAGTCGCTGTACTTTCTGGCTGCCAATGCCTTGGGTGGCTACACCTCTGAGGGCAAACTCAAGGAAATTCTTTTACCCTTAAGCCCTGACTATACCGGGTATGGTGGTGTTTCGCTTTATCCCGAGGCTGTGCGAGCGTATCGACCCACCCTGGAGGTGGATGCTGCCGCCCATCGGTTCAAATATCGCCCCGACTTCAGCCAGCTGACGGTGACTGAACAGACCGGGTTTGTGCTGTTTTCTCGACCTTGTAATCCCACAGGCAATGTTCTCACCGACGAAGAGGTGCAACGCATTGCCCGTCTGGCGGCCAATGTCCCCGTCTTTATTGACTCAGCCTATGCTCCCCCGTTCCCGGCCCTCAATTTTACTGAGATGACGCCGATATTGACGCCTAACGTAGTTCACTGCATCAGCCTTTCAAAAGCCGGATTACCCGGTGAGCGTGTAGGCATTGCCATGGGTGATGCAGCGACCATTCGAGTGCTGGAATCTTTTCAGACCAATCTCTGTATTCATTCCTCTCGCTATGGTCAGGCGATTGCTGCCCATGCCATTGCCTCAGGGGCTTTAGCTGACATTGCTAAGACTGTGATTCGTCCCCACTATCAGCAGAAATTTTCAGTCATTGAAGCTACTTTAGACGAGACGATGCCAGATGTTCCCTGGTACCTACACCAGGCAGAAGGTTCCATATTTGCCTGGCTGTGGCTTCAGGATCTCCCCATAGATGATCAGGCGTTTTATCAAGCCTTGAAACGTTACGGGGTGATTATTGTCCCCGGTAGTCCATTTTTCCCTGGTCTGCGTGACGATTGGACCCATAAACACCAGTGCTTTAGGATTAGCCTGACGGATACCGCAGAGCGAATTGCGATCGCAATTCGTCGTTTGGCCCAGCTAACTGAGGACATTTACGGGCAGTCGACAACCCATGCCTAACAATTCTCAATCCCCAATCGACTGGCTCACCATTGGCCGTATTGTTGGTGCCCATGGCTTGAATGGCGAAGTTCGGGTCTATCCCGACAGCGATTTTCCAGAACGCTTTGAACAGCCGGGCGAGCGTTGGTTGCTCAAGCCAGGAGCCGCTAACCCAGAACCCATCAAGCTGGTGAAGGGGCGGTTTCAAGAGGGTAAAGGCCTGTATATTCTCAAACTGGCTGGTATCAATTATCGCAATCAAGCAGAGATACTGCGTGATGCACAGCTGTTGATACCCGCTGACGATCGTTTGCCCCTTGAACCGGGGGAATTCCATGTGGGCGATCTGATGGGACTAGCCGTGATCTTGCAGGAGACTGGAGAGCAAATTGGGTCGGTAATTGATGTGTATCGAGCCGGTAACGATTTGCTGGAGGTCGCTTTAGCGTCAGATCAGCCAGAGGAGGCTACCAAAGATAACGGACAAATAAAAGCGCGAACAGTTCTGATTCCGTTTGTAGAAGCAATAGTGCCGGTGGTTGATTTAACGCAAGGGCGTGTTGAGATTACTCCACCGGATGGCTTAATTGATTAGCGTTATGCGGCTGTCGGTTGTCGATAACAAGTCCTGCCGCTTGGGCCTGGCTGGTTAGTAGTTGCCGGATCCGTTCGAGGGTTGTAGGGTCATCAATCCGTTGCTCCTGGTAACCCCGCTGCCATACAGGAGCTCCTGGTACGCCTCTGACAAGATTGATGCGCTTAGCAGCTGCAGCTTTGAACCCAGCGACAAAGGATGAGAGAGCACGGGGTTTTGGCTGGCTTTGCTGCAAACTGTAGCTGCATACAGATTTTGCGTCGCTTTGGATTACGGCGATTAATGCTCGTACACCATTGGGGAGTACTGTCCAATGGTCTAGCTCAATATCACGCTGATGGGCGGCGGCTATCTGTTGCCATTCGTCTGCAGCAATTTGCCCCGAAGGATTGAGCTGTGTATGTTCTCCCAAAACATCACCAAATAGACATTCTTCTTGATGGGTTAGGAGATGAACGTGATAAAACGTGGCGTTGTGTGGGGAGTGACCCAACTGGAATGTACTAGCCAACCTTCCCTCAGTGCCTATCCAGGCATTGCATTGTTTTCCGTTGGTCTAGATTTCCCAAAGATGAGTATAAATTCTCGTCAGAATGCAAAGTGTGGAGATGTTCATAGAACATCTCCACACCAAAAAAATGATAAGAATGTTGACCAATATTCAATGGGCAGAGCGAGACTCGAACTCGCATGACCAAAGGCCGCCACATTTTGAGTGTGGTGCGTCTACCAATTTCGCCATCCGCCCGAATAGCTTTAACATTATACAGAGTTCAGCCACCTCTGTAACCCCCTTTTTCCCATTTACCAGTTTCGCCAGCCGCCTCTGGCATCTTCATTTAGTTGCAGACGGCGTGTTTGTAGTAGCCTTTGATAATTGAGGGTGTTATGCCATTGCATGATTTCCTTAGCACGTAGCACTGGGACGGGGTGGGTCAGCTCCTGGGTGCGTAATTGTTTGAGAAAAATTGCCAGTTGGTCATAGTTTAAATCTTCGTACGCGTTTGCTTGAGCGAGAAATGCGTCTAAGTTGAGTTGAGGGGAGAGGGTGGGGGAGCCTCCCGTTAATTTCATCAACACCGAGGCTACAACTCTGGATTCCTGACTGACTAAAAGGGCGGCGCGATCGCACGTAAACTCAGCACATCGCACCCATTCCAGAATCTGATTTTGTAGGTTTTGAGCCAATACTGGACCCAACGGTAGCTGACTGGCGGCCAATGTCAGCAAATTAGCCAGGGTCAAATATACGCCATGGTCACATTTGAGATGCCCTAGTTCATGGCCAATGACTGCCTGCAGTTCCTTGGCATTCAGCAGCTCGATCAATGAGGTGTGCACCACAATAAACGGCTGCTTACCTCGCATGGCAAAGGTATAAGCATTGGGAACGGGATGCTGCTTCACATAAAGTTGAGGCGCTTCTATGTCTAAAATTTGACAAGCCTCAACCAATAGCTGATGGATGTCTGGTAGCTGTTGGGGGCCCACCAAAACACTGGTCGCAATATTTTCTAGGTAAAAAAATTGCTCTGCTGTGGGACGTAGCAGAGCGCGAATGGCCAGGTCTAAGCCTGGTAGTTGCTTAAGAGATTCCGTCGCCCGTAGATCGAGGGGATGGCGAAAATGGTTAGCTCGTAATCCGGTTAAAATGCATTTCTCACCCACGCCATCCATCTCCCCTATCGCTGAGCTTTACTAAGCTACAGTGTAGCGGTCTGCACCTAAACGATAACTGCCGGATTCGCCATATCCGTAGACGCTAGCGCAGGGTCTGGGATTCGACGTAATTTAGCCCCGACTGCGGCTAGCTTAGCCTCAATGTTTTCATAGCCGCGATCCAGGTGTTGTAACCCATGCAGTGTGGTTTTGCCTTCAGCAGCCAAGCCTGCCACTAGTAGGGCGGCGGCGGCTCGCAAATCAGTGCCCGTCACCGGAGCCCCTGACAAGTATGGAACGCCGCGAATTACAGCAGAATTCCCAGTCAGGCGAATATTTGCACCCATGCGGTTGAACTCAGCAACATGCTGTAACCGGTTTTCAAAAACGGTTTCTGTGATGACGCTATCGCCGTCTGCAAGGGTGGTCAGCGCCATAAACTGGGCCTGCATATCGGTGGGAAACCCTGGGTGGGGGCGAGTCTCAATTTCGATGGGTAAAAGCCGTTCACCGGGAATGATCCTGGCGCGATTGTGGCCTTCCATTTCAACTCTGGTGCCAGCTTCTGCCAGTTTGGCAATCACAGGTGTTAGGTGTTCTGGAAGAATGGGCGACAGGCTGATGGGGGATTTAGTGATAGCCCCGGCAAGCATGAACGTACCCGCTTCAATTCGGTCTGGAATAATGCCGTAGTCGGTGGAATGAAGGTGAGGAACACCAGCGATGGTGATGGTGTTTGTGCCTGCTCCACGAATGCGTGCACCCATGGCTCGACAGAAGTTGGCTAGATCCAGTACCTCTGGCTCCTGAGCGGCATTCTCAATGATGGTTTCCCCTTCAGCTAGGGTAGCTGCCATCATCAGGGTCTCTGTTGCACCAACGCTGGGGTAATCTAAATAAATTTTTCCGCCTTTTAAGCGATTGCGGGTGCCAGGTACGTAGGCATGAACAATACCATGGTCCATGTGTACTTCTGCACCCAGTGCCTGTAGTCCTCGGATGTGAAGAGCCACAGGGCGAGCACCAATGGCGCAGCCTCCTGGCAGCGGTACCCGGGCAACGCCTAGACGGGCTAGTAAAGGGCCAATGACGAAGAAGCTGGCTCTAAGTTTGCTAACGATTTCGTAAGGTGCACGGGAATGACTGATAGAACTGGCATCTACATCCAGCATGTCTCCATGGCGAGACACCTTCACACCCAAGGCAGTGAGCACATCCGCCATGCGACCGATGTCTACTAAATCAGGGATGTTGCGAATCCGACAATCCTGCGAACACAGAATTGAACCTGCCATAACGACCAATGCCGAGTTTTTGGCTCCACTGACGGAAATATGGCCACTGAGGGGCTGTTTGCCCCAAATTTCAATAACAGGTGAGGACTCGCTGGAGGAGCGTTGATCAGCCTGAAGTGAGGTATTGATGATAATGTCCTCCAAATTCAATAAAGAGACTCAGCCACACAAGAACATAAAAATGGCAATCTAGCCACTTTTGTTAACAATGGTGACGATTCTACCTGAAAGTACTTATTTGTTAAGCCATATTAATATCCTTTTGTCGTTGAATAGGTGTTTTAATTCTTTTGAAAAGCGAAAAATCGTCCTTAAAAGGCCAAAACTGGGGATTGACGAATCAGTCTGATTGCTAGACGATAGTAAACTACGGTTACTTTTATAGCCCTAAGCGGAACTGGCGGAATTGGTAGACGCGCTAGATTCAGGTTCTAGTGTTCGCAAGGACTTCCGGGTTCAAGTCCCGGGTTCCGCATTTTTAATTCAGTACTTTTATGTCTGGTTTTTGTCCTGATGTTTGACTCAAACTATTCTGAATCGTTTTGTTGTTGTTAGATGGCGGCAATAAAGTGCTTTAGTTTTCCTTATTTATTCAGACTTTTTTATCAATTATTGATTGATTGCTCAGGAAATTGATAGTGAGCTGGTTGGGCATTTGGCAGTAGCAATCGATACACTTGTATCCTTTACTGTTTATTGAGTCTGTCAATGTGGTGAGTAAAGCAGACTGCGCCCAACGGCAAGGTCTGAGTGATAAAGCATTTGAATGCTAGAAAACCTGACAACAATTATCAGCACTAAAAATCCCCTGGCCAAGCAGTTTCGAAAGCTGCATCAGGCTAAGGAGCGGCGACGACAAAATGTGTTTCTGCTAGAAGGAACTCATCTCTTACAGGAAGCGTGTGCTGTTGAATATCCATTGCTTCAGGTCGCGTTCACAGAAAACTGGGGACATACCCATGGGGATTTATTGGACTGCTTAAGGCGGCTGGGGACTGATATTCGCTTGGTCAGTCCTGATGTGCTAGTCAGTATGTGTACCACTGTCAGCCCGGATGGAGTGGTGGCGATTGCGCGGCGCATTGCTCAGTCCACCAGGCTTGTAGAAAGGGTTTCCCTGGGTGTGGCGCTGCAACGGTTACAGGATCCAGGTAACTTGGGTACGGTGATCCGTACAGCAGCGGCAGCAGGATGCGATCGCATCTGGCTCACAACCGATAGCGTAGACGTAGATCATCCCAAGGTGCTACGGGCTACGGCAGGGCAATGGTTTCGTTTACCAATGCAGACCATTGCTACATTGAATGACTTAAAAAGCTTAGATGTACAGCTGGTGGCCACTACCCCTACAGCTTCCCTGGACTACTGGGATTTAGATCTGCGGCAACCGACTGTTTTTTTGATGGGAAACGAAGGCGCTGGGCTGTCGCAGCAAGCTATGGATTTAGCCACACATCAGGTCAAAATCCCATTGGCGGCTGGTGTGGAATCGTTGAATGTTGCGATCGCAACAGCTCTAATGCTTTACGAAGCCAAACGTCAGCGTCACGGTTGATGAGAGTTAGGCGGATCTTGACGAGCGTGGTTTTTTTGAATGTTGCGAGGCTGATGTGGCTGGGAAGATCGCGATTCATCTTGACCTGATTCCGGTTCTTGAGGCCCATTATCTAAAACGAGCGTATCCGTTGTATCGCCTAATAGCTCATCCAGGTGCTCCAAAGATTGCAGAAAATCGGCAACAGCAGACTGCCTTAGCTGACGTTTATCCATTGATCTTGCCTCGTTAGTAGGCCCTTTCAACCATTGCTGAATTGCTTAACATTGACTGAGCAATGTCTATGATTTTAGCGATCGCAATTGGTGTGGGGTCTTTAGTAATGAGATTTGTGAATCTAACCCTAGCCAAGATGTTCCAAGTCTAGGCAAAAGTAGAAAGTTAACTACGTTTTTGTAAAGAGCTCTGTTCGTTAGGAACTGGCCTTGGGGATAAAAATGGATCTACAGGTATTTAGTCAGACAGATATCGAATCTAACAAATTTGAAAATAATTGCTCAATATCAAGTTGTCTAATATCCACAATCTAGTTGAGAATGGATTCTGCCCCTATGTTGCCCATGTCGTTTTCTACCTTAGGCAAACGGCATCAATTCAATAACTAAGGGGTCGCAAATGTGCTGAAACAGGAGATCGTTGTGAGTTCATCCTTTGATTATGACCTAATCATCGTAGGTGCCGGTGTCGGTGGTCATGGGGCGGCATTGCACGCTGTGAAAAGCGGGTTAAAGACCGCCATTATTGAAGCGGCTGATATGGGAGGCACCTGCGTTAATCGAGGATGTATACCTTCGAAAGCATTGTTGGCTGCATCTGGTCGCGTCCGCGAATTGCGCGACAAGCATCATCTACAGTCCTTCGGCATTCAAGTGGGAGACGTGCAGTTTGAGCGCTCTGCCATTGCTGATCATGCCAGTAACTTGGTTAGCAAGATCCAGGGTGACTTAACCAATAGTCTGACTCGACTGGGTGTAGATACGATTCGCGGTTGGGGTAAGCTGGCCGGCACTCAGAAAGTGACTGTGACCACGGCTGATGGTGAAAAGACCTACACCGCTAAGGACATTATGCTGTCGCCAGGGTCTGTTCCCTTTGTGCCCCCTGGTATTGAGACTGATGGTAAAACCGTATTTACCAGCGACGAAGCAATTAAGCTGGACTGGCTACCTCAGTGGGTGGCCATTATTGGGAGTGGCTATATCGGTCTAGAATTTTCTGATGTGTATACGGCTTTGGGGTGTGAAGTCAGTATGATTGAGGCTTTGCCCCAGCTGATGCCCACCTTTGATCCGGACATCGCCAAAATCGCTAAGCGCGTTCTCATCGACCCTCGTGATATTGATACCCATGTGGGTGTGATTGCTAAGACCGTTACACCTGGCTCTCCAGTGACCATTGAGCTGGCTGATTTAAAAACGAAGGAAACGGTCGATGTGCTAGAGGTTGATGCTTGCCTGGTGGCAACTGGGCGCATCCCTGCCACGAAGGATATGGGCTTAGAAAGTCTGGCTATTGAAACTGACCGTCGTGGCTTTATCCCAGTAAATGACCGTATGGAAGTTCTGCGGGATGGTGAGCCTATACCCCATCTTTGGGCTATTGGTGATGCCACTGGCAAGATGATGTTGGCCCATGCTGCCTCAGCCCAGGGTGTGGTGGCTGTTGAAAATATTTTGGAAAATAATCGTACCGTTGACTATCGCAGTATTCCGGCCGCCGCATTTACCCATCCAGAGGTGAGCTTTGTCGGTCTTACTGAGCCTGCGGCTAAAGAGCTAGCTGCGGCAGAAGGTTTTAAGATTGGTGCCGTACGCAGCTACTTCAAAGCCAACTCCAAAGCGCTGGCAGAAAATGAATCTGATGGCCTGGCTAAGGTAATCTACCGTAAGGACACGGGGGAAATTCTGGGAACTCACATTATCGGTATCCATGCAGCGGACCTGATTCAAGAGGCTGCTAATGCTATTGCTCAGGGGTTAACCGTTAAAGATCTGTCCTTTATCGTCCATACACACCCAACGCTATCTGAGGTGTTAGATGAGGCCTTTAAGCGTGCTGAGGTGACGGCATGAAGATTAGACGGCGTCCTCCCAATCCTGCGGTAGCTGTTGATACTCTGCGCTATCAGGTGAAGGTTCCTGATAGTGAACCCCGCCATATCCTTGAGGAAATTGTTTGGCACAAGGAAGTCGAAGTGGAGCGTCTGCGGGGAAAAACACCGCTGGCAGAGTTACAACGGCAGGTCTTGACGGCACCTCCTCCATTAGATTTTGCTGCGGCTTTACGTAGCGGTAAGACATCACCCTCTGTGATTGCTGAGGTAAAGAAAGCCTCCCCCAGTAAGGGGGTGATCCGGGAAGATTTTGATCCGGTTGCGATCGCAACCGCCTACGAAAAAGGTGGCGCTACCTGTCTATCGGTGCTTACCGATCAAAAATTTTTCCAGGGTAGTTTTGACTATCTTGCTCAAGTGCGTCACGCCATAAGCCTGCCGATTCTATGTAAGGAATTCATCATTTATCCCTATCAGATTTATCTGGCCCGAATCTATGGAGCTGATGCTATTTTGCTGATTGCGGCCATTTTGTCAGACAAGGATTTGAGTTACTTTACGCGAATCGCTAAAGCCTTAGGAATGACTGCCCTGGTGGAGGTCCATACCGCTGAAGAACTAGACCGGGTGCTCAATGTAGACCAGGTTAACGTGCTTGGTGTGAATAACCGTAACCTCGAGGACTTTTCGGTTAGCTTAGACACTACGCAGGATTTGTTGGCCCATGCATCAACCCATGTCAGAGCTGATGACATGTTGTTTGTAAGTGAGTCTGGTATCCATCGACCGGATGACGTTATGCGGGTAGCGCAAGCTGGAGCCCATGCCATTTTAGTGGGTGAGTCGCTGATGCGGCAGCCCGATCCCGGTGCTGCTATTGGGCAGCTCATGACCTAGTCCCTGGAAGTTGTCTATTGTCTACCCGTTTCAGGTTCCCTACTCTGATTTTCCGACTATGGATCGTCCTATTCCCCTGCCATCCCATATCCATTACGAGCTATTACTAAGGCTCTTGGAACGTGAAACTACTGCGGCTATCTATCAGCACTCCCCACAGAAGGAACAACTCCAGGAACTGATTATTACCCTGCGTAAGGCAATGTCTCAGCAAAAGCAACTGGAAGAAAGTTGCCGAGCTTCAAGGTTGCCAGTGGAATATTACTGGTCATTAAATGAAAAACCAGGAATTTAAGGGAGATATAAGCCCGTTATCTTAAAAAATCCCACCTCAGCTTTGAAAACTGAGGTGGGATTTTTTCCAATCTATAACCAGTGCAGTGACAAATAGTCAGCTATCCCTAAGGATGAAGTAGTAGATCGGGGAAAAAACGATTAAATTCAATCAAGATACCAGCTGTGATCAGCATCCAAATTGTAGCTAATACAGGGGCTGTAGACAGGTATTTTACTAAGCCTTCGGGCATGGGAAAGTGTCCTGAATAAAAACATCTAAAAACAATAAGTCAGCACGACCCAGTTATATTGATTCGACTCATCAAGCCCAAGCCGTGCCTCTGATGTATTAATTAGCGAGGTGAAATTGTGATTTCATCATCCTTCGCAAACATGGCACCGGATGCCATATCCTTGAATGCAGCTAGGGGCCAAGCCGCACCCGCCAAAGAAGACTTGATAGCCAAGCCAGTATCGATGATGATTTCTTTCTCCTCGGGCTTCTTGGCAGTGCGAGACGCGATCAAGTAAGAACGCCCAGCCCAACCAATCCAGCCAGCGATGTAAAGGAATAAAATGCCGGGAATGACAAACTCACCAAGATGAGCAAAATCTCCATCTACCACCAAGTGGGGGAGGCCATCTTCGCCGCAAAGTAGGCTGGAGTTAGCATAAAAATCAAAACGTGCTTTAGCACCTTCTGTTTTGGCCGCAGAGGCACGTTGTTGGAACGCAGCAGATTCGCCACAGGGGGTCAAACCAGCCACGTTGTCTCCAGCCAAGCTGGCAGAGGCGGGTGCCGCGAAGCCAAACCAGAGGCAAAGTACTAGAGCCAGAGCAAACAACCGTCGCATAAAATGTTTCCTTTGTGTTTTACAAAAGACAAAAAATTAATTCAGTGAATCTCTTAACTTAGATAACTAACTGTAATGCTGCTTTAACTAGTTCCCTAGTGTGTATGCTTTATCAGTTAGCCGACGCAGTATTGAAGTCGCTTTTAAAACTCAACCAACGTGAACTAAATTAAGGATCTACTTGACTCTCAGGGATCATACCTTTCTGCCAAACCCTGGCAGGGAAATTACTCACAAGACTTTACATGACGACACAATTGACGCATGGCCACGATTTTAGCAATTGAAACCAGCTGTGATGAAACAGCCGCATCGGTGGTGAAGCATCGTCAAGTGCTCAGTAGTGTTGTGGCATCCCAAATTGACCTGCATAGTCGCTATGGTGGTGTTGTGCCAGAGTTAGCATCCCGCGAACATTTGCTGACCATTGGCGACACAGTGAATGAAGCGTTGCTTAAATCTCAATTGGGTTGGGCTGATATCGACGCTGTTGCCACCACCTGTGCACCGGGCCTGGTGGGTGCTCTCTTGGTTGGTATGAGTGTTGGTAAAACCCTGGCAATGGTACATCACAAACCGTTTTTAGGTGTGCACCATCTGGAGGGACACATCTATGCAGCCTATTTAGAACACACTGATCTGCGGCCGCCTTTCCTGTGTCTATTAGTCTCCGGTGGGCACACCAGCTTGATTCGAGTTGATGGCTGCGGTCAATACAAATTGCTCGGTAAAACCCGAGATGACGCTGCCGGTGAAGCCTTCGATAAAGTCGCTCGCTTGCTGGCTCTGGGATATCCCGGCGGCCCTATCATTGATCAATTAGCCCAGCAGGGTGACCCGAAAGCATTTCGACTGCCAGAGGGCAACATTTCCTTGCCAGAAGGTGGCTATCATCCTTATGATGCAAGCTTTAGTGGTCTTAAAACCGCTGTTTTGAGGCTGGTAGAGCGCCTTAAATCAGAGGGGGTGGATCCACTCCCTGTAGCTGATATCGCTGCCAGCTTCCAGTACGCTGTGGTGCGGGCATTAGTGAAACGAGCGATGCGCTGTGCCCAAGACCAAAACCTGCCTGCGATTGTGATGGGAGGAGGTGTGGCTGCCAACAGTGGCTTGCGTCATGTAATTGCTGAGACAGCAGCAGCGCAAGGTATTAACATTTACATTCCCTCGCTAAAATTTTGCACGGATAATGCAGCCATGATTGCCTGTGCTGCTAGCGATCATTTTGATCAGGGACATTGTTCTAAATTAAATCTGGGAGTTTATTCTCGGCTCCCTCTAGAACACGTTGCTGAGTTATACCAGCGTTAACTGGTAAGGAGCAGCCATTGGCGGATCTGTGCTTCTAGCGCTAGTGGCTGTTCTAGCATGGCAAAGTGGCCGCATTGTTTGAACGCAACAACTGCTTCTTTGCCCTGACGAAAAAATTTATGAAAACTAGCCAAATGCTGTACGTAGCGAGGCTCCATAACCATATCTTGTTCCCCGGTGATGAAATATACCGGTTGAGATAGCTGGGAGACTATCTGGGGCAGTTGATGGACTTCATCTTCAGTTGTTGATGCTAGGAGTGACTGAGCTGCCGCCTCTGGATCTGCCCTTAGAAAATCAATCAGCCGTTGTTGGCCCCAACGATAACTCAAGGTTTGTTGCACCATGATGTTGGCAAATACCCATGGTAATAATGGCAGATGCTGTAGCCATTGAGGTCGCCACCCTAACATTTGTTGCCCAGCGCTGCGAAATCTTTCAAAGGCATTGTGGATATATATGCCACCCCCTGCATTTACACAGATAACTCCTCGCACACGTTCTGGAAACAAATGAGCTGCCCATAGAGCAATACTGCCCCCCAAAGAATGGCCCATTAGCCATACATCCTCTAGTTCGAGGGCCTCTAATAATGCATTTAAATCATAGGCGTAGGCCGTAAGCCCGTAGGTGGGGGCATCTACAGTAATAGAGCGGCAAGATAGATCTTGGGTTGAATCCCCAAAGCCTCTCAAGTCGTAGGCAAGACACTCAATATCTGGAGCAAGCTGCTGCATCAGAGGTTGCCAATAGGCTCTACTGAGTAGCCAGCCATGAATGCAGACTAATACTGAACGATGGGTGGTGGTAGTGGAAAATAAATTGGGAGTGAAATCATAGACATGGGGCACTCCGAAGACAGGTGTCACCACCATGGTGCAAATCGCATTCGTAAGACAACATTCAAACTCGAACTAGTCCCATCCAACGTTCGATGGCTAAAGGCTTCACCTATCAACAGATAACAAATAGATAACCTCTGTTCCCGCATTCTCTAGTAAGGCCCGCCAAGTAAACGCTCGCGCATACCATCGGCAATCTTATGTCCTAAATATTCTGGAATTAAACTCTCATTGGGGCCTAATAGGTACAAGATCAATCGGGTACGACCACGCCATACCAATAGATTAGCATTCACCACCAGCAAATCTTCTTGCCAAATGGCATACATGACCTTATAAAACAGACCTGGTTGGTTATCTGCTTCGATGAGTAAGGCTGGCAAATGAAAGACTGGGTCTACATAAAATTCAGTTTCAACTTTTTCTAAGCCTGCGTTGAGGTTGAATTCAACGCTGAGCATTTCTTCCACTTCGTAGCGTCCGGCTAAAGCTTCTCGAATAGCCCGGCAGGTGTTATCGGCAGTTTTATCACTGAGGGCTTTACCCCCACGCGAGACCACCAGTTTGACAAACACCAGCATGGGTGGATAAATCTGTCCGTATAGGCTGAGGCTATGGATTGTTAGACCATAGGCTGTGAGTACACCAAAGATATCGCTGAGTAAAAAGGACTGATTACGATAGGCAAAATGGAGGGCGCTGCGATTACCTTCCGGTTTGATTTCAATAACGGCCTTTTTGGTTTTGTAGAGCTGATAGGCAAGCCGTAGGTTTTGCAATTGAATCTCACTACTGACAAATTGCTCATAAAATTGCGGAAACGCTCGGTTGAAGCGCTTCAGCAGCTCTACTGTCGATGTCTTTAATCCGGCTGCCATATGTATTCAGAAACTGCATGAGTTGTACCGGTTGGCTAATTTGGTTTACCACATTTGGCAAACTGAAACATGAACACACCCCATCAATTAGAACTTTGATGACTTTGCTCCAAAGTCCCTGACGCAATATTACCCAAAGTGTCTTGTTATCTCTGCTAAGGAAAACCGTGTCCGGTGTGAGAAACAGAGATCATTAGAAATACATACACTACTGTGCTCGCTGGTTACCGATTGGCCATGTAATTTTGATTGATCCTGAAGCAATGTTTTTACCCTCTTAGGAAAGGATAGGCCTATACTGCTAGAGTTAAAACAGAGTTCATATTTCCAACCGTTTTGTTTGCATGGGTTTCTGGAAAAGCTTATTTAGTCCCACCGAGGCTTCATCAGTGCCCACACAAGCTGTTTCTGATGATTATGCGATAAATCCAACCGGTTCTGACCAGGTGGCTCGTATTGTTTTTAGTACAGATCGAAACATTGATTTGTATGAGTTAGAAGAGCTCTGCGATGCTGTTGGGTGGTCGCGTCGACCTCTAAGAAAGGTCAAAAAAGCTATTCAACACAGTTTTTTAGTGGTCACCATGTGGGAGCAGCAAGGGGCCCGTAAACGATTAATTGGCTTTTCCCGAGCTACCTCAGATCATGCCTTTAATGCAACCATTTGGGATGTTGTGGTGCATCCTAGCTTTCAGGGTAGAGGTTTGGGCAAGGCACTGATGCAGCAACTGATCAAGAAACTTCGCAGTGAAGATATCAGTAACGTTACGCTGTTTGCCGATCCCCATGTTGTGAACTTTTACAAAAACTTAGGGTTTATGCCAGACCCAGAGGGCATTAAGGGGATGTTTTGGTACCCAGATTAGGCATTAAACGGTAATTGCCCCATAAGCTTTGCTAGTTTCTGGTATTGAGGTGGGTTGTACGCATTTAAGACATCAAGAGTGATATCTGAGGTGCGAGTCTAGTCTTGCCCTACCTGCATAGTTGTTTGGCTTCAGTAATCCATTGTGAAACTTGGGCTGTATCTGGGCTCAGGTCAGCTCGCTGCATGAGTTTTATTTGGAGTCGCTTAAGTTGGGAGTGAAGTTGGGCAACAGGTAATAGTGCCAATTGCTGAGGTGAGCTAATGCCAGCGTGCAATAGTAGACCGCAGTATTTGCATCCTACGCTGGGGAGGCAAGCTAGTTGGGCTAAGGCCGTCCACTTGTTGACATATTTGATATGAGAGTTAAGCTGCTGGGCCAGCTTTAAGCGTGCTGACTGGGTGCGAGTTGCATTGAGTAGGTCAAAAGTCGTGAAAATATTCAATATATTTAGCTGCTGCTGGTGCTCGTCAGAGATGCCTGGTAGCTGCTCAATAGCCCAGTTTTGAAGTCGGATAGAGTTAGGTATTCTGAGCGGTTCAAAAACCATTGGGTAAACAGAGGTATATTTATGTTAGGTTGTTAATCTATTGCACTTGGGCTTTAGCAGTTTAATTGTCTAGGGTGTTTTTGACCACGGGATGTAGCGCAGCTTGGTAGCGCGCCTGCTTTGGGAGCAGGATGTCGCAGGTTCGAATCCTGTCATCCCGATTTTTTAAATTTGTGTTGTAATCCTGTAATCTCTCTGTGCAAGATTTTTGAGTCTATTGGATGCGGGATATTATCAGTACTCCTGGGGTAGCTTGGGATCTTTGCTTGGGACGGTGGCCAGTTGTAGAAATGTCTCAGCTTATCGTAGATGAAGTTAAGCTGTGTTAGATGATGAAGACTGAGCAAGTCAGTAGTTTGGCATCAGGAGGAAGTATGAAAGCAATGTTTGGTCGTTTTCTATGTGGCCTATTAGGTGGTGGTGTTATTGCCGCTACATTCCATACCCCTCAAGCAGCAGCGCTTTCGGAAGATGAATTGCTCATTAAATTTGCAGAAGTCCCTGTTTTTGTGGTGGCTGATAGTTCTGGTGGCTATGTGACATCAGTTGTTGATTTGCCCAATGATGGCATGGGAAATGTATCTCTACTACGGGTGTTCTTTACTGAAGATGATGTGCTCAGTTTTGTAGAGCAGGTTCGCGAAGAGGAGCCTCGATTTAACCAAGGTGGCTCTGTTGGTGTGATTGACTTAGCATCTGTTCATCGCCTAGCCCAGGAAGAACGGGAAGTCCCTTTAAAGTTGATCTTTATTCCTGAGGCTGAAGAATTGGAGGCAGCGCGTGCTTTGGATAGTAATTTTGGTGGGACTACCTCTTCATCGTTGGTTCCTTTGTTTGCTTTGCAAGATGCTGCTGGGAATTATCTGCCGCTATCGATTGGTGATGACTCTGAAGAGTCTATTTTCTCCATGTTCTTCTCCAAGCAGGATGCAGATAGTGTCTTAAGTTCTATTCAAGCGTCTAACCCTAATATGTCTCAGGTAAATGTTGGTGTGGTTTCCTTGGCAGATTTATCTGGGAATATCTTGGGCAGTGATAATGAAGCGTTTGAGCGTATTCGCTTCTTGCCAGATTCAGATGTGATTAATCATATTCAGAGTTTGGACTTGCAATAGTGGGTAGTGGCTCATCTAGTCTGAAGGTTGCGACAGCGATCATACTGGGTGAGCGTCTGAGTGAGATTGATTATTGAGGTAAGGTTCGACGCTAAAGGTCTAATGGGGCCTCACTAGGTATCTTGCGGAGCAGGCTATAGATTTTGTGGGCCATCGATAATTTGGTGTCGGTGGCCAATGTTATTTGTTGGCCGTATTTATCTAGGAAGATGCCATGGTTGCGATCGCTGCCAAATCCACTCTCCGGCTGATCCACTGGGTTGGCCACAAGGGCATCCAATCCTTTACGCTGTAGCTTGCCTAGGGCAGGCTCAATAATATCGCCTGTTTGAGCCGCAAACCCCACCAGGGTTTGGTCGGCTCTTTTGTTAGCGGACAGTTTTGCCGCAATATCTGTGACCGGTTCAAGGGGTAACGGGTTAGGTAAATCTGCCTTAGCAAGTTTGCCAGTGACGTGCAACTGGGGGCGCATATCAGCTACTGCTGCGGCCATGATGATCCAGTCTACAGTGTCTAACTGAGCCATCAGAGCCGCTTCCATATCGGCGGCACTAACAACGGCTGTGGTTTGCACTGGATCTGGAATGGTCTGGCGGAGATGTCTTTCCATGGGGCCATGTACTAAGGATACATGTGCGCCACGATGGACGGCGGCAGTGGCTAAAGCAATGCCCATACGACCAGTCGATGGATTGCCAATGTAGCGAACGGCGTCGATAAATTCCTGGGTGCTACCAGTACTAATGAGGACGCGCTTGCCCTTGAGGTCACGACGACCTTGGGTGTGTTTGAGAGACTCTAGGGCAGCGAGGATGGTCTGGGGTGCGGCCATGCGACCGGTGCCAATGCGATCGCACGCTAACCTGCCAGCCGCTGGTCCCACCGCATGGTAACGTTCATCCGTTAAAACCTGGTGCCAGTTACGCTGGACAGACGGCTGTAGCCACATATCCGTATTCATAGCCGGAGCCAGTAGCACTGGGCATGTGGATGCTAAGACCGTATTGCTTAGCAGATTGTCTGCTAAGCCGTGGGCCAATTTCCCCAGAGTATTTGCTGTTAACGGTGCAATCAAAAAACAGTCCGCCCATTCAGCTAGCTCAATATGTAGGGGGCGAGCCTGGTCAGCGGACCAAAAATTATCATCGGTGTAAGCGTTATGACGTGAGAGGGTGGCAAAGGTCAAAGCCGAAACAAACGCCTCTGCCGAGGACGTCAGAATAACCCGTACCTCTGCCCCTGCTTTAGCCAGGGTAGACACCACCTCACAAACTTTATAGGCCGCTATGCCGCCACTAATGCCGACCAAAATTTTGGTCGTTGGTGACGCATCTGTCATTAGGCTTCGTCGTAGGTTTCTACATCTAATAAATGTAGATAAGAACGCACTAGCTCTGGACGCTGGAATGCTACTGACCGTAGTCGATGCCAATCCTGCAGACCTTCAAAGGCTGTCGTGTATTCATCCTGTTCTAGACGTTGTGCCAGCTGATCGACCTCTTCTTGAGTAACGTCAGCAATGGGCTTATCAGAAACTTTGCTTGTACTTAAAACCATGGGTGCTGGCTCCTGTGGGCGGGCGCTGTCTCCAGTGTATTCGGTGTCGTTATCACTGTCCCGGAGTGCGTCTGAAATGTTACACCTAGTTTTTACAAAGTTTTTCGCAAAAATTCTTGGCCATCTCTAGTACCTGTAGGTTGATTTCGTGCCCCATGTTGAATTCGTGATAGTCAACATCAACTGACAAGTGGCCGAGTTCAGCTTTGTTTTGATGGGCTTGGGTAATGGGAACCACTGGGTCTTGGCGTCCATGGACTAGCAGAATGGGGCGCGGATTAATGGGCGTTACCAAGGGACTGTGGCTATAACCGCTAAGGATCATCATTCCTGCAACGGGCAGTCCCATGCCAATGTCTAATGCCATGGCTCCCCCTTGGGAAAAGCCGCCGAGGATAGTTTTCTCTAATGGAACGCCAGTTTTTTTCGGTAAAGCGGTGATCCAATCGAGTAACAACTGCCGACTTTGCTGTAGATCTGCCTGATGGGTGAAGGGCTGGTCAAAGTCGAAAATGTCAGGTAGGGCGTACCACATCCGTCCGTTAGGTGCTCCCATACCATTGGCTATTTTGTGAGCATGGGGAGCATCTGGGAACAGCATTTGATACTTCTCTAACTGCATGTACGGGGCGATGCCTGCAACGTCCTGCGCATTAGCTCCCCAGCCATGGAGAAGAATCAAAAGATGGTCAGCGGTAGAGTCACCAGCGGACAGGGCACGAAGTGACATAGGCAAACAGTGATTAGTGGGAAGGTCGCTACGGATTTTACCTTAGACCCGCCATAGACCTTTCTATCTCTGTTCTATGTCTAGAAATAGTAAATACCAAAGGCCTTGTGTATTACCGTCAATGACAAGAACTAAAAAATTGTAACCGAGGCTTGAATAGCAATGGAAACCCCATAAAAGCATATATGAGGACGTTGGGGTAAGCTCACTTGACCACATAAATTTCATCAATACTCCATAAATCCCTCAAGTCAGCTACGCCTGAAGCTATGGATGCCCCTTTGGTAGCTCCATGGGCTACCAGCGTCATCACGAAATGCTATGCAGTATTCCTTTTTCCGAAGTGTGTTCTTTAAGGCTGCTTTGCCAGCCGCGTTGGTTTCCTTGGTTTGGCAGGCTCAGCAATCACCAACCCGTGGAAATGTAGTATCTGAAGCCCCGTCACCGATCTCGCAAAAGCAAGTAAGTCGAGCTCAGGATTGGAATTCTGTCTTGCATGTGGCTCGTCTGGTGGAGCGTAACCAGCGGAGTACAAGTCTAGTGTTGCAGTTAGAGGTGCTTAATAAACCCCAGACCACCTACGCTAATGCGGTGTATCAAGTCTTTGCTAGGACCCGTGGCAGTGACGATTGGCAAGAAATTCATACAAATCGCGGTGCACGGTTAATTCCCGCTAGTAACGGTAAGTTCATCCTGGAATCAGAAGTCATTTCCATTGCTGATCTAGAAGAGGAACTCCGGGATGAACTGGGTGAGAATTTAAGTATCGAAGACGTAGAGCTGGACTGTGTCGTTAGCATTCGCTACGACTTAGTCGGTGGTGGTCGTGACTTGCGCGAAAAGATTACCTATCGACAAAGCTACAGAGAAATCAGTACAACTACGACAACAGCCATTGTCCGTACCTCCACATCAAGTACTGTCACAGCCAGCCGCACTGAATCCACAGAAACTGCAGTCTCTGGCCGCACTTCTAACCGGCCAGCCATCCTAACATCAAGTAGTAATGACGACGATGATGACGATGACGATGGCCAAGAAAGTCGTGATGACGACGATGATGGCGATAGTCGCGCTCAACGCCGTCGGCGTAGCTCAAGGTCTCGTACGGAGACCAACAGCAGTCGTTCAACCCGTAGACGTTCAGAAATTCAAAGCCAGGTTACGCGTCGTGTTTGGGAGTCGGTATTACATGTGGCTCGTCAGACGGGCAGCACCCAGCAGAGCCGTAATTTAGTCCTGCAGTTGGAGATCCTGAATAAGCCGCAAACGACCTATGCCAATGTGGTTTATCAGGTGTTTGCTAGAACCCGTGGTGGCCGCTGGCAGGAGATTCATACCAACAGTGGAGCCCGTTTAATTGAGGCGGCTGGTGGTAGATATATTCTGAAATCTGAGGTGATTTCCCTGACTCAGTTGGAACGAGAGCTGCGGGCAGAACTGGGGGATGACCTCAGGCTGGAGGATGTGGAAATTAACTGTGTCGCCAGTATTCGCTATGACCTGGTTGGTGGCGGTCGAGATATTCGGGAAACGTTTTCCTACACGCGCAGCTATACGAGCATTGTGACCACAACGGTTACTGAAATTACTCAAATTGTCGGGTCGTCGACTACGGTCATCGATAATCGTTCGGATGATCATGGCGAATGTCGTCGATGCAATGATGACGACGACGATGACGATGACGACGATGACGATGACGATGATGACGACGACGACGATTAAGTTGGATAGTCAACGTTTTTTCTAGCTATCTTAAGCGCCCCCTTCGCGAAGTCGAAGGGGGCAGGTAGTAGTGCTTTGTATGCAGTTTCAGCATCTTCCCCCAATTAGGGATTTTGGTTAAGAGCAAGGATTCAGTCAATAGATATGAAAGCTCATCCTATTTGTTACAGTTCAGAGAAGGATTGGATTACAAAATTTGAGTCGTATGACTGTTGCAACTCAACCACTTACGCTTAAAGCCTTTCTGGAACTGCCAGAAACTAAGCCTGCATCCGAATTTGTTCAGGGCCGTATCTTACAGAAGCCGATGCCCCAGGGTGAGCATAGTCTGTTGCAAAGTACGCTTTGTGAAACGATTAACCAAGTGGCAAGGTCAACCAAGCGGGCAGCCGCATTTCCAGAATTACGCTGCACGTTTGGCGGGCGTTCCATTGTGCCCGATATTTCAGTATTTCGTTGGGGCCGCATTCCCCTGACCGAAACTGGGCGGATTGCCAATCGATTTCTAATTTCGCCGGACTGGTCCATTGAAATTTTGTCGCCGGATCAGAGTCAAACCCAGGTGCTCAGTAATTTATTGCACTGTATTGAGCATGGAAGTGAGTTGGGTTGGTTACTTGATCCAGGGGAAGACAGTGTGTTGGTAGTTGATAAGGAGCAACGAATCCGGATTTTGACCAATAAAGCAGATCTACCGGTTTTGGAAGGGCTTGACTTATCCTTAACGGCGCTTGATGTGTTTGGCTGGCTGACGCTGAATTAGATGAAGTGTTGCATAGCGATCTGTTCAGAATGGAGTAGGCACAAAGGTCATACTCCTACTAAGGCTTATTCATCATAGCTGGGATTTTGGGGGCGGAAAAATGCACCCTTGCGTTCTACCCTAGTAGGGGTGATCACCCCGAGAAGATAGAAAATCCCATGACACGCTTAGCGCTGCTCAGTGCATCTGACAAAACAGGAATTGTTGATCTAGCCAAGGTCCTCACCACAGAGTTCGATTTTGATATCATTAGCAGCGGTGGTACTGCTCGCACCCTCACCGAAGCAGGCATCCCCGTCACCAAAGTATCCGACTACACTGGCTTTCCTGAAATCCTTGGTGGACGCGTTAAAACTCTTCAACCTCGCATCCACGGTGGTTTGCTAGCGCGTACCGATAATCCTGATGACCAAAAAGATCTGGCCGATAACGATATTCGTCCGATCGATCTAGTGGTTGTCAACCTGTATCCCTTTGAGCAGACCATTGCTAAGCCCGACGCTAATCTGACAGAGGCCATTGAAAACATCGACATCGGTGGCCCCACCATGCTGCGCTCGGCAGCAAAAAACCACGCTTACCTGACTGTTCTCTGCAACCCTGGTCAGTATGAAGGTTATCTCAACGAACTAAGAACTCATAACGGTCAACCTTCTGTAGAATTCCGTGCCCAATGCGCCCGTCAAGTCTTTTGGCATACGGCTACCTATGATCAGGCCATTGCCACGTACCTAACCGAGCAAGCTGGCGATGCCACCAGTGAGCGTTTTGCCCTCAGCGGCACTCAAAAGCAACCCCTCCGCTATGGCGAGAACCCCCACCAACCTGCTGTGTGGTATCAAACCGGCAACCAACCTAGTGGTTGGGCCGCTGCCGAAAAACTCCAGGGTAAAGATCTCAGCTACAACAATCTGGTGGACCTTGAAGCTGCCCGTCGCATCATTGCGGAATTCCCTAGTGAAAATGGTCCTGCGGCGGCTGTGCTCAAGCATACTAACCCTTGTGGTGTCGCTATCGGTGAGTCTATGGCGTCTACCTATAGACGTGCTTTTGAAGCTGATAATGTGTCTGCCTTTGGTGGCATCGTTGCCCTCAATCAGGAAATTGATGTGGAGACGGCTGAGTCGCTGACCCAGACGTTTCTAGAATGTGTGGTGGCCCCCGGTTGTGTGCCAGCAGCTCAAGAAATCCTTGCGAAGAAGAAGAACCTGCGGGTGTTGGTGCTGCCAGATTTATTGAGCGGTCCTAGTCAAACGATTCGTGCGATCGCAGGTGGCTTTTTAATCCAAACCTCTGACGACGTCCAGCAAGATGTGACCCAGTGGAAAATCGTGACTGAGCGTCAGCCCAGCGAAGCTGAACTCACAGAACTGCTATTTGCCTGGCGGGTGGCTAAACACGTGAAATCCAATGCCATTGTAGTGACCAATGAAAGCACTACTGTCGGTATTGGGGCGGGGCAAATGAACCGTGTAGGTGCTGCCAAAATTGCCCTAGAGCAGGCTGCGGAAAAAGCTGAAGGCGCGACATTGGCCAGTGATGGATTTTTCCCCTTTGATGACTCGGTGCGAACGGCTGCTGCTGCTGGCATTAAGGCAATTGTGCAGCCAGGGGGCAGTATTCGTGATGAGGATTCGATTAAAGCAGCTAACGAACTAGGGGTGATTATGGCGTTGACCGGGACGCGGCATTTCTTGCATTAGCCCCCAATGAACAAACCGGAGGGTGGGCACTACCCACCCTCCGGTCTTATAGCCGGGATATGCCAATAAATCGGCTAATTACCCTTTAGCCACTTTTGGCCTCTAATGCGTTGCAGCACATACAACACCATGAGGTCCAGCGTAACTCGGCGCTCATCGCCCATAAACTGCTCGATGGTGCTGGGTGTCGCACCATTCGTCGCAAAGGAATAAATCTTAGGACCTGTAATGCTTTCCTCTAGAAAGGTGATATTGAACTGACGTGCACCTTTAGCCCAGCAACCAATAACCTGGGGATAGCTATCTTTATCCACACCGATTACGTTAATGGGCTGATTCTCAAAAGAAAGCTGTAAATCGTTAAGCCCCTCTTCTTTTTCGAGGGCCGTCCTAACAGCAGGTACAAAATGCTGCTCGATGAATTCAGCAAACGGTTTGTCTTCTAACTTAGGTGGCTTTGCTTTCTTAGCTTTTGCAGGGGCCTTAGCTGGCGCTTTGTCAGCGGAATTTGCCGCAGGGGCCTTAGGAGTCGACTCGTCTGCCATGCTTTTTGTCTGTTCTGTTAGTTTGCGCTTGGAGCATAGACCACACTCCAAACAAGGTCTTTCCTATATTAATAGAACGCCCCCATAGAAAACAGATTCTAAAAGGAGCGTTCATAGAGTGAAACCTAGGACATCACACCGGCAATAGCAGCACGTACCGTAGCGGCATCAGATTGCTTGCTGACGGGGTCTAGACCGATGGCTTCCAGGTCAGCATCCACCATCAGCTTGACTAGGCCTGAGAAGTCAATAGAAGGCTGCCAACCTAGCGTTTCCTGAGTGTGGGTAGGATCACCGATTAAAATATCGACCTCAGCAGGACGCAGATAGCGAGGGTCGAACTTGACGTAATCATGCCAGTCAAGGTTGACATAGTTGAATGCGATATCTAGAAACTCTTTAATGGTGTGAGTTTCACCAGTTGCTACAACATAGTCTCCAGGCTCATCTTGCTGCAGCATCAGCCACATGGCGCGAACATAATCCTTGGCATAACCCCAGTCTCGCTTGGAGTCTAGGTTGCCAAGGTAAAGCTCCTTTTGACGACCCGCGACAATCCGAGCCACGGCGCGGGTGATTTTGCGAGTGACAAATGTCTCGCCACGGCGAGGTGACTCATGGTTGAACAGGATGCCATTGCAGGCAAACATGTTGTATGACTCACGGTAGTTAACGGTTTGCCAGTGGGCATAAACCTTGGCACAGGCATAGGGACTGCGAGGATAGAAGGGCGTAGTTTCCTTCTGGGGAATGTCCTGAACTTTACCGAACATCTCAGAAGAGCCTGCTTGGTAAAAACGTACTTCTGAATCAGTACGCTGCTGATAGTCGCGAATGGCTTCCATCAAACGCAGAGCACCCATGGCGACTGTATCAACGGTATATTCTGGGGAATCAAAACTCACCCGCACGTGAGATTGAGCGCCGAGGTTATAGACTTCGTTAGGCTGAACTTGCTCTAAGATGCGCCGTAACATGGTGCCGTCATTGAGGTCTCCATAGTGGAGAAATAGACGGGCATCATCACTGTGAGGATCGATATAGATATGGTCAATACGGTCTGTATTGAAGGTGGAGGTGCGACGAATAATGCCGTGTACCTCATAGCCTTTTTCTAATAGAAGTTCTGCAAGATAAGATCCATCCTGGCCTGTAATTCCAGTAATTAGCGCACGCTTAGTCTGCGTCATATTGTCAGCTTCCTTACTCTATAAAAAAATTGCTAGTAGATAGCCCTAATAACCAAATATTTGGTAATTGAGGAATGCATTCATAGTTGATAGGACTGCTAGGGTTCCAGAGGAGCCGTCGAATGAGCAGACTTTCAAACTATGAAAGCTTAAGATGAGGTACTTTAATGGGCTCAGTATGACAGTTAGCTAAGTTTAGCTATGACTGCCTGCTTAATCAGTGAGTTTAAAGGTACCTTTACGTACTAGGCTGCCCACTTGGGCCTAGTCTGGCAGATATATTGTTATATTGGCATCTGCTGATGGTGGTTGGTCGCCACCTATGTTGATGGTAACCACCACGTTAACTTTAAATATCTGGGTATTAAATCAAGACACTGTGAGGTGTTAGTAAGCGAGGCAAGGAGATTTATGCTCTGCGATCGCGTTCAATATCGTAAATTGCTTTTTCCCAACACCATTGTTCTGAGCGTTCAGGGTTTTGCGATCGCACCCGCTGCACTAGTCGAGCTGCCACTGCCTGGTTACCATTAACGAGTCGCATCAATCGCTGGCGTGTTGCCCTAGGAACGCTAGATGGGCCGGTGGGTAAAGACGGTGCGGTAAATCGGATGGGCAATCGATATCCTGTCAACCAACAAAAAACTGCCACCACCAGCACCACAGCGAAGATGAGTGAAAAGATGGACGACATGATCGATTTCCCCCGAGTGTTACCTATCTAGAGATTGATGGACTCAGTCAACAGCGATACCCAAGCAGTCTTAGACTTTTGGTTTGGCTCACCGGTGGGTGAGTATCGCAAGCAGTGGTTTCGTAAAGATCCTGCCTTCGATAAACAGATCAAAACGCAGTTTCTAGACCTATATTGGGCCATGGTAGCGTCACCATCCGAACCTTGGTTGAAAATGGCTAAATCAAGCCTAGCCCGAATCATTGTGTTGGATCAGTTTGCCCGCAATATGTTTCGAGATACGCCCCAGAGTTTTGCAGCTGATCCTGAGGCCTTAGCGACTGCTGAAATGGCCATTGACCGGGGGTATGATGCAGCCATGCTGCCCGTAGAGCGTTTTTTCCTCTATTTGCCCTTTGAACATAGTGAGAACTTGGATCATCAGCATCGCTGTGTTGATTACTTTGAGGCCTTGATTCTCGATGCGCCGGACCTTGCCCATGGTTTGGATTATGCCCGACGTCACCGAGATGTCATCGCTCAGTTTGGGCGATTTCCCCATCGTAATCAGACCCTAGACCGACCGAATACCGAGGCTGAGTTAGATTTTCTCAAGCGGCCAGGATCTAGGTTTTAGATCAATGGCAGGGGACGTGAATTGAAAATTTCGTGTAGCGGCGTTCCATGGAACGCCGCTACACGAAATTTTGGCCTAAACCGTTATCGGTTTTTCGTAGCCAATTTCAACCGTGGTGTGTACGTTGCCACGGGGTTGAAAATCCCCCTTGATCTTGAACTTCAATGGATCGGCGGCAGCTATAAAGTCATCCATGATCTGGTTAATAGACTCTTCGTGAGAGATGTAGCGATCGCGATAACCATTGATGTAAAGCTTTATGGCTTTTAGTTCTACTACCTTTTCATTGGGCGTGTAGGTGATATAGATGGTTGCGAAGTCCGGATAGCCTGAGAATGGACATTTGCAGGTGAATTCCGGCAGCGTGATATTAACGTCATATTGTCGGCCAGGTCGCGGATTAGGGAACGTGATCAGATGGTTTTCCTCAATTGCCCGTTCGCCATATTTGATTTCTGCTGGAGGGGTAGCTTTAGGAAAGGTGGTGTCAGTCATGGCTGTGAAAGTTCTGAAAAAGAGTTGATGGTTTTGAAGAAGCAGGGTACAACTAGACGAGCAATGAAGTTGGTAATGGATAAACCGTTTCCAGGGGCGTTGATTGACCGCTAACAGGTGTGCTTCATTCCAAGGATTACATAGGTGGATTGATCAGTTTATCCCTGTCTGCCTTGTCTGACTATTTCAAAGAACTTAGAGCAAGTACTTGACGAATGACGTCGACGTTGCTCTAATTTGAACGTCCCGAACGGTCAGCTTCCCACCTGTTTTTAGATTTGCAGCTTGCAAGGCTTTATTTGGCAAACCGCATAGAGCAGCTGACTTGTATTTTTATCGGAGATTTTTGGAACTGCTTATGAATCCTTCCCACAATTCTGACTCAGGGAGAAAACCGATGAGATCAGACTCCAGCTATGCCCCTTCAGTACCCGTGTCGGTATACCGTGAGCTGGCAGCTGAGCTACAGGCCACTAAGGCAATGGTAGATTCATTGAGCGCCCAAAACACACACCTTACGAACCAGAATCATCTGTTGCGGCAGAACATTCATCAGATGGTACAGGTGGCTCTTCAACTGGGGCATTCTGCGGGTGTTGCTCATCCTGCTGAAGTGGAGATGACCTTCTCCTCGCCTCCACCGGCAGAGTTTCCTGTTCAGGCTGCGCCACAGCCCTTACAATCAGTTCCAGAACCTGCGCCTAAACCTCTTAAAAGACCTAAGGCGGCCCTATCTAAAGTTTTTACAGAACAGTCTGGGGAAAATCGTCGTTATACTCTTGAATCGTCAGCTAGCGGTAGTTTGAGTACCCTTTGGCTAATTCTCTCCATTGCCATCATTATTTTCACAGCGTTTGGAGCAGGCTTTTTGATTATGCGTCCGTTGATTAATGACCGTTAGTCAAAAACATCGCTTAGCCCAGGTTCTACTCTAAAATTGACTACGCAGCATATAGGTGACACCGTAACAATTGATACGGTAGTTTACCTGTGTGACCCTTTAAACGTTGATATCGTATGTTGGTCCAATTCTGTTGTTGGGCCGGTGTATGGAGTTTATAAATTCGTATGAAAAAAATAGAAGCCATCATTCGCCCGTTTAAACTTGACGAAGTCAAAATTGCACTTGTAAATGCAGGCGTTGTCGGGATGACAGTGTCTGAAGTTCGTGGGTTTGGTCGTCAGAAAGGTCAAACTGAGCGCTATCGGGGCTCAGAATATACCGTTGAGTTTTTGCAAAAGCTCAAGGTGGAAATTGTGGTTGATGATGATCAGGTGGATGCCATTGTTGATCAGGTTATTTCGGCTGCTCGTACTGGTGAAATCGGTGATGGCAAAATTTTTGTTACGCCTGTGAATGAAGTCGTTCGTATTCGTACTGGCGAGAAAGATTCGGAAGCTGTTTAGTGTTCTCTGACAAGCTGTCAATTGACGATTTCCTGGCGAGCTTTGGTCGCTTTGGTGTCAACCTTGGGCTATCCCGTATTGAGGTGCTTTTAGAATGTCTGGATAACCCTCAGGAGCGGGTGCCTATCGTTCATGTGGCCGGTACTAATGGCAAAGGTTCAGTCTGCGCCTATGTGGCATCGGTGCTGGCTGAGGCTGGTTATCGAGTAGGCCGCTATACATCGCCCCATTTGTTGACCTGGAACGAGCGTATTTGTATCAATCAGCAGCCGATTACTAATCAGGTGCTGGAGCACCATTTGCATGTGGTCGCTGCGACCATTGATGCAAATTTTTCCACACCGACATCAGAAACACCGACTCAATTTGAGGTTTTTACAGCGGCGGCCTGGTCCTATTTTGCGGCTGAGGCCGTGGATATTGCTGTGATTGAAGTGGGTTTGGGAGGGCGCTTGGATGCTACTAATGTGTGCTCTGAGCCTCTGGTAACGTCTGTTGTTTCTCTTAGTCGTGAGCATTGGCAGCGGCTGGGCCCTACCCTGGCTGATATCGCCAGAGAGAAGGCTGGTATCCTTAAGCAGGGGCGGCCAGTCGTGATGGGGCCTCTGCCTTCTGAGGCTGATGCCGTTGTCCGCCAGCGAGCGTTGGAACTGGGTTGCCCCCTGTACGAGGTAGCGCCTGCTGAATTAATGGCATCAGGGC
Organism: Leptothoe sp. LEGE 181152; assembly: GCF_032906605.1. Taxonomy (NCBI): domain Bacteria; kingdom Bacillati; phylum Cyanobacteriota; class Cyanophyceae; order Nodosilineales; family Cymatolegaceae; genus Leptothoe; species Leptothoe sp. LEGE 181152. The sequence goes on along the minus strand of NZ_JASATU010000004.1, from coordinate 10,963 downwards.
AGTGGCGTAGTGGCTTAGGTCAGTCGATTGACTATCAGTCAGGGCTGTTGGGTGATCATCAGCGTGTGAATAGTGGAATTGCGATCGCAATTCTCCAGCTACTCCAACAGCAAGGCTGGCAGATCCCCACTACGGCCATCCAGACAGGCATGGCTGCAACTCGTTGGCCGGGACGTTTGCAATGGATGATCTGGCAGGGACAACAACTTTTAATTGACGGTGCCCATAATCCGGCGGCGGCCGCAATGTTGCGTCATTATGTAGATTCTCTTTCCCAGCCTGTTGTCTGGCTGATGGGAATGCTGTCTACTAAGGATCATAAGGATATTTTTGAAGTGTTGTTGCACCCAGGTGACACACTATATATAGTGCCTGTACCAGGTCACCAAACAGCGGATCCAACAGATTTAGCAAAATTAGCTCAAGAAGTTTGTCCAGAGCTGTCCGGTTGTTATACCCACGACACCTTAGCTACTGGGCTGGATGCATTTTCAGCAGCAGATGGTGCGACCAAGGTTTTGTGTGGTTCTTTGTATTTAATTGGTGATTTTCTTGCCCGGTTTGGTACTGGGATGGCATAGGAGGATGGGCATTGCCCACCCTCCTCCGGGGAGTATCTATCGGTTATTCCATTCGTCCGCTGCATCTGAAACGGCCTCATCTACGGTTTTGTCGCCTAGCATGGCAGCCTGTAGGTTGTCATAAATGACCTTCTGCAACTTTTTCGCATCTTCAAGGGCTGGGATCAGCACCTCAGCATCTGCTAACTGGCTGGCACTGACGGCCCTCGCTACTTCTATGGGGGTAGCATCGGCAGGGGCTTGCGTCAGGGTGCCATCAATAGCCGCGGCTGTCGATGGCAGTACATTGGCCGCCTGGGCAAAAGATAGCTGATTGTCATTGTTGGTGACATACATGGCAAACTTTACCGCTGCCTCAGGCACATCGGTGGAGCGAGGGACCACCAGGTTCATAGCAGCCACGTTTTTCTTGCCAGTGGTGCCAGTGATTTGGGACGCAGTCTGAGTGGCAGCGGCAATGTCGGGCGCGTTATTGGCAATATTGTCTAAGGCTTCTGCACCCGAGGCTAAAAAGACGGTTTCCCCTGCTTGATATAGCTCGATAGCGCGGCGATGGCCCTGGGTCAACACTTCGCGGGGCAGCAAATCCTGCTGATAGAGATCGGTCCAATACTGAAAAACGGCTTTACCCTCAGGTGTATTGAAGGCGGCATTACCGGCGTCATCTACCAAGGGGACACCCATTTGGATAAACGACTGCAAAACATCAGCAGCATCTTCAGCCACAAAGCTAATAAAAAAGGCATATTTGCCCGTTGTCTCTTTGATTTGTTTAGCGGCATCCGCCAGTTCTGCATAGGTGCTGGGGGGCTCGTCAATGCCCGCTTGTTCCATCAGGTCAGTGTTGAAAAGGGTGACCCGAGTTGTTAAATACCAAGGAAATCCAAAGCTGCTGCCGTTGAGCGTTGTTGCTTTCCAAATCTTAGGCAGATAAACAGCTTGTTCCTCAGACGTGAGCTGCTCATCCAAGGGGAGCCAAGCATTTCGACTGGCTAACTGAGATGCAAAGTCAGGGTTGAGATTGACGACATCGGGGGCTGTTCCAGCAGAAACTGCAGTCAATATTTTGCTCTGCATGTCAGCCCAGGGCACATCTATCCAAACCACGTCTACGTCTGGATTGGCTGTTTCAAAATCGGCAATTAACTGGTCAAAATAGTCGGTGAATTTGGGCTGAAGCTGCATCGTCCAAAATTCCACCTCCTGTTTGCCAGACTGTTCGTTACCTCCACCACAGCCTGCGATCGCAACTAAGACCCCAGCAGCGGCCCACGATGCCATGCGTGCTAAAAAGTGCCGACGTTGAAACAGTTTCATGATGGTTTTCTGTTTATCAAGGAAATTTATTGTTGCGCCTTTAAGGTACGAATAGATCAACCCAATGGTCCGCAGATAACGGCTTGAGGGACAACGCCATGCCAAGGATCCGCAACGACAGAAATTTTTTAGGGAGGTGTTCAGACACTTTAGACCAAGACGGTCTTAAGTGGTGGTTCGACTTCGCTCAGCACCCTGATCAATTTTCTCTAAGTTCGTGTATGTGAACCTTAGCCATGGGTAGCTGAGCAAAGTTGCATGCAGTCACCTAATGGACCCTCACCCGCTCTGCACATTCACAGGCACGGCTGCGGGCTTCCTCCACCGTATCGCCCAGGGCTAAAGCCACTCCCATGCGACGGTTCTTGTAAGCGCGAGGTTTTCCAAACAGCCGGAGCTTACTGGAGGGTACTGTGAGTGCCTCCGCTACCCCGGTAAACGTGGGGCTATTGCTAGGTTCACTGGCCAGAATCACCGCTGAGGCACCGGGACGAATTTGCTCAATGTCGCCAATGGGAAGGCCCGCAATTGCGCGTACATGTAGCTCAAATTCGGACATGTTTTGGCTCACCATGGTGACCATGCCGGTGTCGTGGGGACGGGGACTGACTTCGCTAAAGTAAACGGTCTGTTCTTCGTTAGGGGAACCGGCAATGAACAATTCCACACCAAACAGGCCCACACCACCCAGCGCATCGGTAATCGCTTTAGCTATGTTTTGACATTTGGTGAGGGTTCTGGGGTTCAGGGCACAGGGTTGCCAGGATTCACGATAGTCGCCGTCTTGCTGGCGATGACCAATGGGGGGGCAAAAGTGAGTTGTGGGTTCAGCATGGGGGAGGTCGGGCTGGGACCGAATCGTCAGTAGTGTGATTTCGGTGTCAAACTTTACAAAACCTTCCACAATTACTCGCTGGTCTTTGCCGCGTCCGGCTTCAAAGGCATAGGTCCAGGCGCTGTCAATATCGGCATCCGTTTTGACAAGACTCTGTCCCTTCCCTGAGGAACTCATGACGGGTTTGACGACGCAGGGCAGTCCAATGGTTGCGATCGCATCTCGATAGTCCGATGCCGTTGCTGCAAACTGATAGGGCGATGTGGGTAACGCCAATTCCTCAGCTGCTAATCGCCGAATTCCCTCACGGTCCATGGTCAGACGCGTTGCCAGAGCTGTGGGAATAACTTTCCAGCCCTCTGCCTCTAGCTCAAGTAGTGTTTCCGTTGCAAGCGCTTCGACTTCCGGCACAATCAATGTTGGCTGTTCTTGTGCCACCACATGTTTGAGCGCCTTGCCGTCTAGCATGCTGAGGACATGGCTACGATGGGCCACCTGCATAGCAGGAGCGTTGGCATAGGCATCCACTGCAATCACCTCAATGCCCAAACGCATTGCTTCTAGAGCCACCTCGCGCCCCAGTTCTCCGGAACCCAATAACAGCAGACGGTGTCCGCTACCGGATAGAGGAGTTCCCCAGACATCATCTTCAGGGTGAATTGCCACTTTTGCCATGGTTGTTTGATAAAAATCCAACTTTTTTTTAGAAATCGTGTGATCAATTTAGCCAATTGCGTGTAATATCGCTCGTAAAAAATCACCTTCTTTCCCAGAGCATCTGTCTGTTGTTCTGATTAGGGGGTGATAAGCTGCCGATGTTCAAACTTAAATGCTGGACTGATGAAACATTCAATGTGATTAACAATCTGCAATGAAATGTTTTCAGGGGGCGTGAAGGCTGCCCAAGCTAAAACGTTTAATCATGGAGGCATCAATGGTAAAGCGGTTTTTTCTCCTCATCTATGACGGGAAAAATCTCAAATAAAAAAGTACGTTTTGTGAGTTTTTTAGGGCAGTATTGACACCAAACTCTGTATCTTTTGGCGATTGCTGGCTATTCCTGCACAAATTGTGTACGATGCGTTAGCAAAAAATCAGACCAAAAGTTTGGGCTCTATCTGACTCAAATTTTTAGGCGTCGCCTACTAGTTCAAATTGCTTTCCATAACCGGATAATTTTGTGACCGGATAATGCTGTGAATAGTTTAAAGTCACTATTTTCGAGGAAATCCCCTGGCGTTGGTGTTGAACTTACGCCCGAACGGGTCAATATTGCTCGCCTGCGCAAGCAGGGGCAAAAGATAAAGTTAGAAACTCTTGCCTCCGCTGAGATTCCCGAGGGCATTTTTGAAGAGGGGCAAATTATCGATATGGCAGCTATGGCTGAAGCCATTCGGACTGCTTTAACGGAAAGCAAGCTGAGGGTGAAACGGGCGACAACGGCTGTTCCTGGACGAGCAATCACACGGGTGATTCCAGTGCCAGCTGAGTTAGACGACAATGAACTCCGCGAGATGGTCCTTAATCAAGAGGCAAGTCTCTATCTGCCTTTCCCGCGAGAAGAAGCTGATGTTGACTATCAGAAACTAGGCTTTTTTGTCGATGAGGATGGCATCGAAAAAGTGCAAGTATTGCTGGTGGCGGTTAAGAAAGAGGTGACCGACACCTACATGGAAACCTTCCAGCAGGCTGGGCTCAATCTTGATGTCGTTGAAACGAGTAGTTTTGCTCTAATTCGTACTATTCGTGAGCAACTGCGACAATTTACTCCCCAAGAGGCTGCGGCTATCGTTGATATTCAGTTTGAAAGCACAGAAATTTCGATTGTTGTCGATGGTATTCCCCATTTTTCGCGAACAGTCCCCATTGGTACGTTCCAGATTCAAAGCGCTCTCAGCCGTGCTATGAACCTCCCACCAACGCGAAATACAGAGCTACTTCAGGGTATGACGGTACCGGCTACACCCATGGATAGTATGGGGGCTCCCCAAATGGCAGGAGGGACTAATCCCGGTACAGCTGCCATGTTAAGAGTATTGGGCGAACTCTCTGATGAACTACGTCGTTCCATTGACTTCTATCTCAATCAAGGTGAAGACATGGAAGTTGCTCAATTGTTATTGGCTGGACCTGGTAGCGCCATCGGTCAATTGGATGAGTTCTTTGCTCAACGTTTGAGTTTGCCAGCTAGCCCCATTGACCCCATTGAGGCTCTATCGCTAGAAGTGGGCGATGAGATTTCTGAGGCTCAGCGTCCTGGGTTGGCTACGGTTCTTGGCTTGGGTCTGCGGGAGGTTTAGGACATGTATAGCATCGATATTAATTTTCTCAATGATCGTGAAGAGCGCCCTGTAGTGGCTACCGGAGCGCCCATTGTTCGACAGCAACCCACTAGCGATCGCACCCCCATTGTTATTGGTGCAGGTGTCTTAGTTGCCGCTTTGGCTGGCGTCGGTGGCTTTTTAGGCTTACTGAAATATCAAGAATCAAACTTGCAAAAACGCCAGGCTGAACTAGACAGTCAACTGACAGAGCTACAAGCAAAGCTAGCTGAGGTTGATCGCATTAAGGCCGAGACTGCTGCCGCCCGTGACGAGAGTCGTGCCCTGGCCAGCGTGTTTACTAAAATTCGACCCTGGTCGGCTATTGTTAAAGACATTCAAAATCGCATCCCTACTCGGGCACAGCTCACCCAGGTGAGTCAAACCGAAGGTGAAGCCGTACCTGTTGAAGATGGAGGGGAGCCCGTCGTCCCTGAGGCTGGTGGCATCAGCATTAATGGTACAGCCTGTTCCTTTGATGATGTCAATGACTTTGTTCTGACCCTCAAAAATTCACCGTTTCTAGAAGGTGAAACAGTGGCCCTAACCACATCTAACCTGGGGTCAGAGGTTTTAGGCCGATGCCCAGGAGAAGCTCAACGGGATGAGCCTACACAGCTTGTCAATTACACAATTGCAGGCAATATCAAGAGTGTATCTACTGAACAATTTGATCGACTACTGGCTGAACTTGAAAATCAGCAAGCATCTGTAGGTCTTTCATCTAGGTTAAAAGCCCTTTTAGAGACAGGAGTGCTCGAATAATGACATTAAGCGGAGACTTTATACCAGCCGAAGATGAGCTGTATGATGAGCCGATAAACCCTGTCGTCTTTGGCATTGAGCTGACTCCCAAGGTTTTAGGGATTTTGGCTGCTCTGGCGGGCATTGGCTTAGCCATTTTTCTTTTCCAGCGCTTTGTTCAACCCGTTCGTCAAAGCAATCAAGAATTGCGAGAGGCTATTGCTGAGAAAGAGCAACAATTGGCTACTCAATCTGAACGCCTTGAAGAGATTGCCAAGCTAGAAGAAGCCCGAGATGTTGCGTTGGTTCAGCGGCGGAATGTCTATTCCTTGTTTGCAGATGAGTCCTCAATGGACACCCTGTTGTTAGACATTAACCAGCGCATCAAGAATAGTAATGCGACGATTGCCGCAGAACGTAATCAGATTAAGACCCGTGGCATTCCGCCGATTTTAGTTGAGGCTCAGCTAAACAGCTTTGTTCCCAGTGAGGAAGTTGTTATTGACGATGGCAGTTTGGGGGAAGAGGTGAATGGAAAACTGAAACGTCAGACCTATGACGTTCAGTTTTCAGGGGACTTTGGTCAAACTCAGGCAGTTTTGGGCAATGTTGAGCGATTAGAGCCTTTACTGTTGCTGAGGAATTTCTCCTTAGGTGCAGGACAGTTAGTAACTGAAACTGTTCTTAACAACCAGGGACAAGTGGTGGGGCAACCAAAACAGCGCATCAATACTTCCTTTGAGGTAAATGCGCTGATCCCAACGGGGGATCCGAATGTGCCGCCAGAAATTGCACCACCGCCGCCACCTGAGGGTGAAACCCCTGCGGAGTAGTAGATAGTCTCCGATCAGTGGATTGGTAAATCCTATCCAATTTCAAAATTCCATCCCTAGGCATTGACGTACGCTAACTAAGATTTAAGGAGTGAACTGTGAAACGCTTTTTCAAACTCGGAAGTTTAATTGCTGGCGGAGCTATCAGCGTCCTCACAGCCCAGTCTGCTGAAGCTGCTGCTACAGCCATTCAAGACGTTGAACTTAACGTAACTAAAACTGGCATGGAGTTGCTGCTTTCAACTAAAGGCGGTGATACTCCTCAAATCTTTGCTGTCAATCGCGATAATGTGCTACAGGCAGACATCACGAATGCTCAGTTGACGTTACCTAGCAGCAAGGCCTATACCAAGCAGAACCCTGCATCGACGATCAAGTCGATTCAATTAGAGACCCTTAATGATAACACTGTGAGGTTAACTATTAAGGGCAATGACACGGCTCCAGTGGCTGACTTGCAAAAGATTGATGGTCAAGGCTTGCTCGTAAGTCTTGATACACGCCCCAATGCTATCCCCAAGCCTACAGAGCTACCCGAATCCATTGAAACCGTCACCGATGAGACTCTGCTACCCACCCATATCGCCCAGGCAGACACAGATACGCCGGAAACAGATACACCGGATATCTTAGTCCCCAATCCCGAAGTCATCATCGATGGTGAAGTTGTACCAACTCCCTCAGTCAACGTTGCACCGCCATTTTTACCCCAGGCTGTTCCACCTCCGGTGGGTGATATTTCGGTATCTGAAATCAATTCTGGCCTAGATGTTATTGATCTAGGTACGGCTGAGCGGGTTCCCCGTTTAGTACTGAGAGATGCAACTGCCCGTGAAGCACTATCACTATTGGCTCGTGCAGCAGGCCTGAACCTAGCGTTCACCGAGGCTGGTGCAGATGGCGAAGGTGCTGCAGAGGCAGAGACTAAGGTGACTCTGGATATAGAAGATGAGCCTGTGCAAAATGTCTTCAACTATGTTTTGCAAATTTCTGGCCTTGAGGCCAACCGTGTCGGTAGAACTATTTTTGTTGGACCCCGTTTACCTCAAGCTGCACGTAACGTAAACATACGCAGTGTTCGTCTCAACCAGGTGGATGTTGCAACGGCGATTAACTTCTTGGTCTTCATGGGCGCTGAGAGTGCGTTCACTGATCAGCAGGAGATTACTGAGGTTGTGGCCACGACTGATGTGGGTGAAGTCGAGGAAGTTGAAAGAACTGAACTAGAAACCGAAGTTGAGATTCTGCGGGCAGAATATGAAGACTCTGCACCTTTGCTGCGCGGTTTAGAGGTGATTGGCGATGAGCGGACTAGTTCCGTAACCTTGGTGGGTACTCCACGCCAGATCGAAATTGCTACCGCTCAGCTGGTACAGCTTGATCTTCGTCGTCGTCAGGTAGCTGTCAACGTAAGGGTGATCGATGTTGACCTCAGTGCCATAGAAGAGGTTGATACTAGCCTTAGCTTTCGTGCAGGGGATTTTGGGTTTGAGGTTGATAATGGAAACGCTAGCTTTGGTATAAGGAATTTAGCGCAGCTGGCCACAAGCTTCTTTTTGGATATTGATGCCCAAATTAGAAATGGCCATGCCAAGATTATTACCGATCCCACATTGATTGTTCAGGAAGGACAAGATGCTGCCATTACTCTAGTTGAGCAGGTTGTAAGCAGCATTACAGTGAATTTCACAAACACTGATCCTCCGCGGCAAACTAACACTGTTAACTTCGAGGACGTTGGTTTGACACTACAGATTCTTATCGACCGCATTGACGATAATGGATTTGTCAACATGACGGTAGCGCCAAGTATTTCATCTCCACTGGCTGATATTGATCTAGGAGGAGACCAGGGACTAGTGACCCCAATTTCGACCAGAGCTTTGTCATCTGGGCAAATTAGAGTTCGAGATGGACAAACGTTACTGCTATCAGGCATTATTCAAGAGACTGATCGCGTCACAGTCAGTAAAGTTCCAATTCTGGGTGATTTACCCCTAATTGGTGCTTTATTTAGAGATACACAAAATGAAGATGAACGCCGTGAACTAATTGTTTTGGTTACACCCCAGATTTTGGATGACTCTGATGAGAGTGTCTTTGGCTATAGCTATACACCTGGGGAAGATGTGCGGGAATTGTTAGGAGAAGACGAGTAGTTTACGTTAGCCTCTGTAACATTTTTGTAAAATCTCTGAAGACCTTATTTTTTAGGGTTTTCAGAGATTTTTCTGCTTTAAAATGTATCTTTTGTGAGGACAGATCCTATGAATTTTCCTAAAAATCGCTGAAATCCATATAAATTCAATGTTTTATAGATCCATACTGACAAAGTACCCCTTAGAATAGGGCAGAGAAAACATGGGGCCTCAGGGGTTTCAGCGATCTGTTGAGATTTTCCTTATGTTTTTCGACTTGTTTGTCCAACCATGGACATGGTTCATTCATTGGTTTTAATCTGCGAGGAGACGAAGATGAATAAAGGTGAACTTGTGGACAAGGTGTCTGAAAAGGCCTCTGTTACTAAAAAGCAGGCTGATGCAGTCATCTCTGCAGCGGTTGAGTCTATTATGGAAGCGGTTGCCGATGGCGAGAAGGTAACACTGGTAGGGTTTGGCTCTTTTGAGCCTCGCCACCGCAAAGAACGTGAGGGCCGTAACCCGAAAACTGGCGATACTATGGTTATCCCAGCTACTACTGTGCCCGCATTTTCGGCAGGTAAGCTATTCAAGGAAATGGTTGCTAAAAAGTAAGCTGGTCAAAAGTAATTAGAAAATTATTAATAGTGTCGTTACGACTTTGCGTATTGGCAGTGTTATTGTCAGAAATTATTCTGCAACTACACTCAAACCGCTTTTAGTTGTAGCGGCACTTCTTTTTAGTTGTAGCGGCACTTCTTTTTAGCTGTCTTAAAGGTTGTTTGTAATACAAAGCAATGTGACAGACGTTGATGGGACAGTATGGCAATCTACGACACAGATTATGACTTGGCGATTTTTGGGGGTAGTCTCAGCAGTCGGATGGCTGCTTGTACTGCAGCTCAAAAAGGTGCTCGGGTCGCTTTGATCGCGCCGCACTGGCAGATTAGTGATATGACTCGATACACCTTGGCAGCACTTAGCTATGCTGGGTCTACTTCAACACCAAAGAAACGTTGGGCTTTTTGGCGTGATTGGGTTGCTTTGCAATGTGCCCATACAGTTCTTTCTCCTGCGGCACTTAACTCCCAAGGTGTGGATGTAATCCTTGAACCGGCTAGTTTCACACGAGGGCGACGGTTGAAACTAGCAAATCGTTATCTTAAGGCAAAGGGATATTTGCTAACGGATGGTTATGCCACATCAGGTCCCATGGCGACTGGTCTCTTATGCCATCAGTTAGCAAAACTTGAGACACTTCCTAAAAGCATTGGCGTGATTGGATATGGTGCAACAGCTCTGGAATGGGCCTATGCTTTGAGTCATCATGCCAAGGTCGTTCTCATTTTGCAAGATCGGTCGCTTTTACCAGCGGAAGATGAAGATATTCAACGTCTTGCTGCGGCTCAGCTTCGGAGCATAGGTGTTAAGGTCATTTTCTCGCATAATTCCCCTGGATCTGATGAGTGCCAGTTTAAGGCGGAAAAATTTAATGTTGAGCAATTGGTGATTGTACCTCAGCCCTATGCCTGGGAGACGCTAGCTTTAAGCAATGTTGGTATTGCTTCAGATGTTCCCATGGCGGTTAATGTCTGTCTGCAAACACAATGGTCTCAGCTTTATGTGACTGGCAGTAGTCTGGGGGGAGAGAATCGTCCTGAGTTGACCCAGCAAGAAATAAGTATTGCTTTGGTCAATGCCTTGTTTGGGCGACGATTAACGATTCAATATGAGCGGGTGTTGTATGGAATTAATTTATTGTCCCCCATTGGCCGCTGGGGTTTGACGGAGCGCCAGGCGAGACGATGTTATGGGCGTGATGTGCAGATATTTCAGGCATTTTGTCTGCCAGTGATGGCTGAAAATGTTGCACAGATTAATTTTTGCAAACTTATTATCTTAGGTCAGCAGATTATTGGGATGCATCTGATGGGGGATGGGGCTCCTACATTGGCAGCAGCTTTGGGTAACAAACCTGATATGCAGACCTTGAGCCCATGGATAACTGCTAGTTTTAGACCTGGCACATTGCTGGATGTTATTTATCAAGCGATTGATCAATGGAAACATTGCCGTTGGTGTGAAGGGCAATGGCGACGAGATGGGGCTGAAAATTGGTTTAACTTCCGGCGTTCGTTGTAGAGGCGTTCCATGGAACGCCTCTCAAACCAAACGTCTCTATATATAGTATCGG